>NZ_JACJQS010000018.1:0-98779 GCF_014696755.1 Anabaena sp. FACHB-1391
GATTTACTGTTTCTCAAATGCCTTTTTTCACTTTATATGTTTGTTTTGATGCTCTCTTTAATTTTTTCTCTACGTAATTTACCTCTGTGACAGTTTGGGGTGCGGAATGTGGGTTGTATTATATTTAACTTGATTTATTTCATTTTTACCATCACCTTGATAATGAATAGCGCCTCTTTCTTCTCCATTAAATAAAGGTAAATTAGCAGTAGTAGAAGTTTCTGATTTAGTAATGGGAGTTGAAGGCAGATTTTTCATCAAATGTAAATTAACTAACTTTTCTCCTTTGATAACTAATTGATTAAATAATTCATTATTGCTAGTTAAAGGAAGACGCGGAAAATCAATCTTTAAAAACTGGGAGTATCGTTGACGATATTGAGGAGAATGAAACACAGCATAAATATAATAAAAGATATTTTCTGCTGTGGGAATATAACCTAATTTGGACTTAATTACAGTCAGAAATTCTGGAGAGAAATTAGGTTTTCTGTCTTGGGTTGTTTCGTTCTCTGGATAAATATAAAGAGGGAATAAATAATTAATTTCCTTGGTCTTATTAGAAATAGCACAAGATTCTATCATATCTTGAGTAGTACCAACTAAAGACCATTCCCCAGACTGAGATTGTTGTCTAACGGTAATTAATCCTAAATTATCACCTAATAACATATTTTTCATCACATCATTTCGAGGCATACAAATAAATCCCCTTGATTTACCTGTATAGTAGGTGTATTTGATATCAAAAGGACGATATAAAATCCGTTTAATCGAATTTCTATTTATTGTATTATTTTTATTTTGTTTAACTCTGCTTTTTTTAATATCATCTTGCGCTAAAGCAACTTGCCAATCTCTTGTATCCTTTCCTAAATTATACTTTTCTCTTGCCTCTTCTGGTGGTAAAAATGCAAAATCATTAACAATTTTTTCCACGTCTTCACGAGTTTTCTGAATTGTTAAAGAATCTCGTGCTGTGACAATTCCCACAGAATTAACAAGCATGATATCAGTTATTTTCCAACCTCGATTATATTCTGCTAAAGCATAAACATCTTGAGGAGTCAACAAATAAAAAGGAGAAATAGGATTGATTTTTTCCCATGCTACGGTTTTCATCGTTAATTCTTTCAATAACTCATATTTATGTATTTATGTTCACGAGTTCCCCATAAATCAGCATAAAAAACGCCATTATCTAGTGCATTTTGTTGATTAAATATAAGCTGATTTTTAGGAATATCCTTAACAGCAATTAAAATCGCTACTCCCTGTTGAATATCAAAGACATTTTGATCTATACTTCCATCTGGAGAAACTTCTTTTTTCTTAGCATTACCATGTAAATTCAGAATATAAATCCGATTAAAACTTTGTAATAAACTTTGACGCATTCCTCTAAATGTCGGGTTATCTAAATAACCATGATTGGTAACAAAAGCTAAAATTCCTACTCCTGTTTTATCAATTCTCCATTGTCCAAAGCGAATAAATTTTACATAATCATCTTGTAACCATTTGGGATTTTTTTCATCTAAAGATAATCCATCTATGTGATAATAATCTTTAACTAATCCTTCTATCCATTCATTTTTATTTTCTGAATGTCCCGAATAGGGAGGATTTCCTAAAACTACATGACTAGGGATTTCTGTTTTAATTGCTGCTGCTTGGTTTGCTTCTGCTGAGATATACTGGCCTAAAATTAATTCTGATTTTTTCACTCCTTCATTTAAAGCATTAGTTAAAAAGATATTTAATCTTTCTTTTTCTTGAAATTCATAACCTAAGTTTTCTAATAATAATCCCAGTTTTAAATGTGCAATTGTATAAGGAGTCATTAATAACTCAAAACCATATAAACGTTTGAGAACTTGTTTATCTCTAAATAATTGATTCCAACGGTTAACTCCATATTTTTCAAAGTTAAAATAAATTTGTTTAATGACTTCATATAAAAAAGTTCCTGTTCCCGTAGCTGGGTCTAAAATTGTGAAGTTTTTACTACCCAAACCATCATCTAAATTAAAATCATTTTCTAAAATATGATTAACTGCTTTAACAATGAAAGATACTACAGGTTCAGGAGTATAATAAACTCCTCTACTTTTTCTTAATGATGCTTCATAAGCTGCTAAAAATGTTTCATAAAAGTGGACTATGGGATCTTGTTTTCGTGTCTCTTGTCCAAAGTTTTCTAGAATATTATTCATATCAACTTTAGCTAAAAGTTCGACTAAACTATCAATTGTCCAATTAATTTTACTGATGATATCTGTGGAAATGACTGTACTAAATAATCCTTGTAAAAAGGGAATTTTATCACTAATATAAATACCCGCATTTTGACGATTAAATTGATATGTTGTTTGTCCATGACAATGGCCTACCCTAGCGGTAAATAAACCATAAGCTATGGTTTGAGCGTACATATCAGCAAAATTATAATTATCTAAATCTGGTAATAGTAACTCTTGGAATAATAATTTTAATTGGGTTAATTCTCCTGTTTGTTCTTCGGTTTTCAATGCTTCATTAATACTATAACGAATAGCTTTAGTTGCTGCGGCCATTTCCTTAGCTAAATCATAGTAGTTATTAATAGTTTTTTCTTGTTTGCTGAGAAATGATCTAATTAATTGTTCTGTTTCTAATATATTAGAAACAGGAATTATTTGATTGTTTTCAATTGTAGCTAAGGTGGTTTCTAATTGCAGTTTACCATCAAGATACCAATGAAACTGAAGATAATTAGTCAGGATAATATTTTCACCAATGGATGATTCTAAATAACGTTGTAATTGTTCATTTTTTTGAATTTTATCTAAGTTTTCTCCGATTTTTTTGGCTTCAATATAACCGAGTAATTGATTATTCTTTCTCACCGTAAAATCAGGAATACCTGCTTGATTTCCCAATTCTTCAACGGTGTATTTTATTCCTAAAGTAACACTATTAATCAGATTTTCTAATGTGGAGTAGTGAGTGCGTTCACTGCCTTTTTCTAGTTTTGATTGCAGTTGTTGTAAGTAGTGTCTAAAGTCCATATATTTTCTGTGTTTTTCAAATAAATATGTGATGTTATCAATGATAAGTTACTATTGAAATACATCGTCATAATCAGGATATCCAGGAATTATATTACTAATTACCAATTAGTAAGCTCTACTAAATAACTGGTCACTTTATGATTATAATTCATTTTAAAGATGAAGGTGGTGAAATTCATGAATTTTTAATATTTCTTTACTTTATTTTCCGAGATAAATTTTCTAAAAACTATGATTTTGAGAGTAAAACAGTTTAATAGTTCAGTAAAGGAACTTGCACAATAATTTGATAACCTGCACCTAGATGAGTGTTAATTTCAAATTCCCCTCCTAATGCTAAAATGCGATCGCGCATACTTTGTAAACCAAATCCAGTCGGATTTTCACCTAAATCAAAACCTTTACCATTATCCTGAATTATCAACTTTAAAGTTGCTAAAGTTGTTGTTAATTCTAGATTAATTTCTGGATAGAAGTTAATATCATAGGAACATAAAAAACCGAAATAACGACAAATAACTACAAATAACCAAAGGGTAAATATGAAACTGAAGACATTATCACTGCTTGCTGGTACTCTGTCCTTAACTTTAATCGCAACTCCCTTTGCAGTGCAAGCGCAGAACAACCCACCCTTACCCCAACCTGGTCAAGAATTACAAAAAAGAGGTTTATTTAAACACTTGAATTTGACCAGTGAACAAAAAGCGAAAATGAAGGAAATTCACACCAATACCCGCGCTCAAGTTGACGCTATCTTGACCACAGAACAAAAAAATCAGTTAAAAACTGCAATGGAAAAACGTAAAGCTGAACGTCAACAAAGACAAGGACAACATCACAGTGGACATGAGAAAAAAGGTGATATTTTTAATTCTTTGAATCTAACGGACAAACAGAAAGATCAAATTAAACAAATCCATGATTCGGAAAGACAAAAAATGCAAGCTATATTAACTCCCCAACAGCAAGCACAAATGAAGAAATTCCGGGGAGAAATGCGTTTTCATCATCAACAACGCAACCCCCAATAATTCTGAGTCATTTAAATAAGAAAAATTAACTAAGGGTGGGTATAAAAGCCCAGCCTATTTTTGTATGACTGACTATAAAAGCTGGCATAATCAATAAACCCAGTTACTTAAAAACTCCACTTGTCCCTGCATATCTTCTGCTGATTTGGTGTTAATAAGTCGCAAAACTCCACGCATTAACTCGCCAATGCTGTATCTTTGCTGAGGTGCTAAAATTATTCCAGCGTGAGATGACTCTTCTTCGAGTAAAGTAGTATGGATATAATAGAAGTCCCTGGCATTAAAGCTAAATATAACTCGGTTATTTTCTTTAGCCCAACTTAGCTGTTCTCGATCTGATTTGTACAACATTCCCACATCTGCAACTGTTAACACATCTACATTGCGCGAACGTAGGGCTTGAACAAAATCTTCATCCATAGAGTCTTCGTCAATATAAAGCCGGATTTTATTCATCTGTATTTTTATCTTTCTGGCTGTGTAACTCTGCTAAATTCCAGTATTCTGCTTCTGCTTGGGCTAACTCAGTTTCAATCTGATGACGATTAACGTGGTAGTAAGCTAAAGCTGCATAAACTTGGGCAAGGTTGAGGTGACTTATCCGACGGGCAATTTCTTCAGCATTTGCACCTTGTTTGTAAAGAACAACCACCCGACTCACAGAAGTTTTAGTCCCTGTAATCACGGGACGACCATTATTGATATCTGGAGAACAGGTTACTAGCGTACCAATGTTAGTAGCAGTTGCCATAGTTGAGAGAATTTTTAGCTAGGGTTATTTAATTCTAGTTTATTATTGGCGCATCGCACCACAGGCGATCGCTTACAATGAATACTTGTCGGCATGATTTCCACTTTGTCATACATAGGAAAATACTTTAAATCCTTTCAGGTTTAACAAGTGTAGTTTCTGGTTTGGCTACATTACGAAATACAATGAGTGACTCTCATGTAATTTCCAGTTAAACCATCAGAACATCATGCAAGATTAGCAGTAAACTCAGCTAAAACACTTTGCAACTTTCTTTTTGATACAAAAGAATATCAAATGAAAAAAAGATAAACTCTTACTACTCTCACTCTCTGCGCCTGGAGTGCTTCTGCATGAGCTAAATTATCTGAATCAGCAACAGCGAAAATATAACAAAAAAAGAGGTCTTTTTAGACCCCTAAGAAAATCGAAATAAAATAAGCTCGCTATGTATAGAAATTAAGACAAACCAGCATTAGTACCTTGTTTACCAGTTGCTAATTCCACTTTAACAATCTTGCCACCCATTTTTTGAATCCGTTGTTGTTCACGGAACCAATTTTCATAGGGAACTAACTTAGTAAAGTAAGTGTTTTGTAATTCGCGTTGGGTGCGAGTACGAGATAGACTAGGAACACAAGCAGTTACTTTAAATAAACGAGCCATTTTTTTCAAATCTCCTCTATTTGTTTGTGGAAACTTTTTTATCTCAAAAATTTTGAGTGCAAATCTTTAATTAATCTTTCGCAGACTGGAAATCAACCATCAACACTAGACTGATAACACTTACAATCAAATTAGCAAGAGAACCTTCTAGCAATCATGATTGATTTCCAGACCAAAATACCAGTTTCGCACCTATATTACTAAGTGCAAACCTAACTCCTAGCTCAAGCCAGAGGAGATATAGTCGAAGTAAACGCCCATTTCTTTACCAGCGTCAGGACCTACCAAACTAGCGGTTACTTCCTTCATAGCTTGGATAGCTTGAACGGTAGAGCCTACGGGTACTCCCAAGGAATTGTAGGTTTCTTTCAAACCATTTAATACGCGCTCATCCAAAATGGAAGCATCACCAGCGAGCATAGCATAGGTAGCATAACGCAAGTAGTAATCCAAGTCACGGATACAAGCTGCGTAACGACGGGTAGTGTACATATTACCACCGGGGCGGGTAACATCAGAGTACAACAAGGACTTAGCTACAGCTTCTTTAACGATCGCAGCAGCATTAGCACTGATAGTACCTGCGGCACGAACGCGCAGTTCACCAGTAGCGAAGTAGCCTTTTAATTTTTCGAGAGCAGAGGTATCAAGGTATTTACCTTGAACGTCTGAAGAATTGATAACGGAGGTAATTGCGTCTTGCATTGTTGTTTTTTCCTTATTTCCAACCTTATTGTCACAGTATCAGTTTTAGCCGAGAATAGAGCTAAAACCTACTGCATTGCACCAACAACGTAGTCGAAGTAAGAACCAGCTTCACCAGCGTCTTCAGCAGACAACAAGGTAGCAGCAACGTTCTTCATAGCGGCAACGCCACCAGCAACTGCATCAATGGGAGTACCCAAAGACTTGTACATTTCCCGAACACCAACGATACCGATTTCTTCGATGGCTGTAACATCACCAGAAACGATTCCGTAGGTAACCAGGCGGAGGTAGTAGTCTAAGTCACGCAAGCAAGTAGCTGTCATTTCTTGACCGTAAGCGTTACCACCGGGGGAAACAACATCAGGACGTTTTTGGAACAGTTGGTCACCAGCTTGCTTAACAATGCGCTCGCGGTTTTCGGTCAATACTTGCGCGATGCGAAGGCGTTGTGCGCCACCAGCAACAAAACCTTTGATTCTATCTAA
Organism: Anabaena sp. FACHB-1391; assembly: GCF_014696755.1. Taxonomy (NCBI): domain Bacteria; kingdom Bacillati; phylum Cyanobacteriota; class Cyanophyceae; order Nostocales; family Nostocaceae; genus Anabaena; species Anabaena sp. FACHB-1391. The sequence continues at coordinate 6,698 of NZ_JACJQS010000018.1, forward strand.
TTCACCGGGGCTGAGGTAGCGAGCTTCTGCATCAGCATTCACGATAGCTTTCGTGACGATACTCATTAATGGATTCCTCCAAAACTAATGTAACCAGAGTTTGATTAAACTGGTACGACTTTATATGGTTGATAGTCAAGCCCGACATCTTGATTTACATTTCTAACCAGATTGACTGGATTTGGTGTAAACCAGATGGAAAACTCAAATACCTTCCGCAAAATATTGTCCAGTATTATGTTGAGCATTTATTACTGCTCTTAATATTTTGTAACATTAATTTTCAGATTTGCTCATTTTGAGGCAACAGGGAATAGGTAACAGGTAACAGGTAACAGGTAACAGGTAACAGGTAACAGGTAACAGGCAAGGAGGTAGAGTTATTACCAATTACCCATTACCCATTACCCATTACCAATTACCAATTACCAATTACCCATTACCCATTACCCATTACCCATTAACCTACCTATTGCTAGGACGACCTGTTAAAACAGCAGGAGACAAGCTAGACCAAGATTGTTTCACCAAATCAGCCTCAGCTTGTACACTACCCAAGTAGTTACCCGCTGGTAAAGAGGGATAGCGTTTGTAAGGTACTACGTCTTCACCAAAATAACGAGCATATTCAGGACTATTGACAATTCCCTCTACAGCAGCCCTTAAACCGCTATCAGCCAATAATTTGTTATATTGACGGATTTCGCTCTGGGTAGCCGGTGCGCGTCCCAACAGGTGACGGAATAAAAATTCAATTACCTTGGTATTGGGATAAGGAGTATAGAACCGTTTGCGATAGATTTCGGAACTAGCTAATTCCAGGACAAACTCACGCACGGTAATTTCACCATTCCGTAATTTGCTATCTAAGTCAGAACGGCGGAAATAACCAGGAACTTGACCACTAAATACATCCATTACCTGACAGTAAATAGCATTAATTACCTGATTGGTTTCCGGGGAATTTGTGCCAGTAGTAGCGCGATAAATCCGAATTGGCTTGCGTCTGCTCGTGCCTACACCTACCTCTACAGACTGTCCACGTCCATCATTGAAAGAACGACCCAACTCAATAAACAAGGGTTTAGTCTTGTCCATTTTCTTACTTTGGGCTGCTAAATCAGCGATCGCCTTCGCCAAAATTGGTGTATTCTCAGTTTTAATCCGAGGCTTAACTGTTTTAAAGCTGGGAACAACCAAATCATCATTTTGCTTAGTTAGCTGGTTGTAAAGCTTTTCAGTATTGGGGAAGTTAGCAGCAGGTAAAGTGGGGAAGCGACGGTAAGGAACAGTATCTTCACCGAAGACTTGACGATATTCCACACTCTCCACCATAGAGCTAATAAAGGCACGAATACCTTGAGTAGCGAGAATTTGGTTATATTTGCGGATTTCTGCTTGATCAATCGGTGCGCGACCCAAGAAATGCTTAGTACCCAACTCAATTACTTTCGTGTTGGGATAAGGTGTATAAAACTCCTTCAAGTACAGGTTAGAGTAACCCAAACTTTGAATAAATTCCTTCACCGTAATTTCACCATTCACCAACTTACTTTCTAGACTCGTGAACTCGTTGAGAGAAATGTAAGGAGCAATATCTCGCTCGAAAATCTGGCGATAAGCACCGCTAATTACAGTATCAACAGCAACCTTATCATTACCGACTGCTGTTAATTTAAAGACCTTGGTTTGCTCACGTTGCTTAGTAACACCTTGATTAATGCGGAAATCAATATCTGGTTCAGTCCGCATTTCTGTAACTGCACCCAATTCCACAAAGCGCGGGGTTTCTTGTTTTTCAACATTGGCCAAATCTTCGCGGATAGTACCCACGCGCAACTGACGTAAAGATACACCAGCAGGAGTTAAATAGCGTTCGTAAGGAACAGTATCTTCACTGAATGCTTGGCTGTATTCATCACTGTCAATGATAGCATCAACAACAGCATAGAAACCCTTCTTAGCCGCCAGGTCAAAATACTTATTGTTCTCTTCCCGACCATAGGTAGGACGACCTAATAAGCGACGGTGAATATACTCAATCGCTTTACACACATAGAGAGAAGTCCAATACATCTTGCGGAATAAATCCGACTTAGCCAATATCCGTACAAACTCACGGACAGTGATTTCGCCGTTTTCCAGCTTAATTTCTGCAACTTTCAGCCGTTGACCTTCATAAACATCACGACCGAAAATTTGTAAGTATGTAGCCTTAATTACCGCTTGGGTAGAACTTTCAGAGAACTTAACACTTGCTCCCTTAGCCGCTTTTTTGCCAATAGTTCCTGGTAATTGGTCTAATTTGAAGACTTTAGCCCCTAGAGTCCCTGGAGCTACACCACGGGCTTTAGGGTTACTAAGTTGATTATTGATACCAGGTCCTTGGTGAATCAAAATCCGGCGGGTATCCTTACTAAAAGGTGCAGGGCTGCTGCTGGGGTTGCGAGTTTCTTTCGGGAAAATCGCCCCAAATTGAATTTCCAAGGGATCATTACCAGAACCATAAGGATGTTGATCAGGTAATGGCTGTTCATAAGCCGCAAAAGTTGTAATAAATTGAGGTACTTTACGGAAAGGCGCACTGTATTTAAACAGGTCTTGCTGTGGTCCCCAGTTGCGACACTCTTGAGCTTCTTGACCCAGACCCCGAATATAGGGTACTGTTTCTTCGCCAAAGTAATCGCTGTATTCGGTAGAATCTACCAAAGCATTCACCAAGGCCGCTAAACCGCCTTTAGAAACAATAGCAAAGTATTTTTGCACTTCTTCGCGGCTGGAAGGTCCCCGTCCTAAAATATGACGGAAAGCCAATTCAATTACCCGACTGTTAATAAAAGGCTGGTAAAATTGCTTTTGGTAAAGGGGAGACTTAGCAAGACGACGAATAAACTCCCGCATGGAGATTTCGCCATTTTTAACTTTTGATTCCAAATCAGAAATAGACAAGCTATAAGCACGGGTAATATCGCGCTCAAATACTTGACGATAAGCCGCTTTGATCACTTCTGTCTTTTCGCTAGAAGACAGACCCGGCTTCATAGCGTATTTGGGACGATTTTCAGCCGCGTTAGCGTAAATTTGGGGTAGTTGTAACCCTTGTTGATCACCAGTGGGACGTTGGCGGACTTTCGTTGAAGGTGTGGGCGCTTGAAATTCTGTGAGCAATACATCCATGTACTGAGTCACAATTTCTGTAGCTGCCGCGTCTTTGCGGAAATAAGATAAAGAAGCCACCTTGATTTCCTGTAAAGCCACTATAGTCGCTTCAGAGGAACAGGCATTTTCAATAATTTCCCGTAAACCTCTGGTATTCACAGAGATGATATTAGGGTCACCAGCGACAATGGCATAAGTAGCATAGCGCAAGAACCAGGATAAATCCCGTAAGCTCTTGGCCATGTTACCCGGACCATAACGAGCGACGTTAATGGGTCTAAAGCCCGGAGGTGTCGGTCCGCCAGCAGAAGTATTGAAAATAGAACGCAGGTTTTCCAAGAAACCACCACGACTTTCAACGTAGGTGACTGTTCCTAATTTCATGCCCTCTTGCAGACTAGCACCAGCACCGACCATTGCCAATTCTCGTTCTTGAGGCTTTTCTAAGAAAGCCATAGGTGAACCACCGACGAAAATCCGGTTAGCAGCGCGAGAAACGATGATTTCCGAATTTTCTGTGAGAATTTGGGCGATTTCTAAACGTTTTGCCCCAGAGGCAAAATAACTGACCAGTTCACTTAGTTCACCTCTTCCTAAAAAGCGGTCTTGTTGTTCCGCTTGGGAAATAGTGGACACGGGTAGGGTTTGATATAGTTGCGGACGCGCAACTGAGCTTCCACCGCTTGCCTTAACACTCATTAGCTTTTTAAAACTCCTATCATAATCGTTTATGTGTTAAGCCTGAGTTATTTATTTTTAAGGCTTGACATTTTTGCGTATTTGTGAATATGACGCTGGCAAAACCCAGTAAATTAACCCAGTTCAATTTTTAGATTAGAACGTTTTGTGTTGACGCTGTTGGTTTATTAAGAAGTATGTCGAATCTGTAATCTAAATTTGATATTCCAGAAGATACATACTTCTATTTTCTGGGATGAACATAGATTCTATCCCATATTTTGCACCAATTTAATGATTAAGCTGACTCATAAAGGCAAAGGACAGACGGTAGGCAAAAATGATCAAGGTTATATTGATACCAGGTTAGTAAACCGCTATCTTATTTTTGTGTTTATTGATAAGTTAAAGCGTCACTAAATTATATATGTATAAATATTCAAAGGTATGCCCACCTATAAGATTTTAAATGACTGATTTTGTCAAACTTAAATGCTAAACAGCTTATTAAATAAAAGATTATCTATAATGGGGCGCTTCCCGTTAACGCAAAGATACGTCCTACCTAGTTTCTTCTTTGGTAGCGTATGGGTAAGAGCTAAACTATTACTAAATATAAATTAACGCATAGTATTGGATGTTGATAGAAAGAATAAAAAATAATTTTCTCAATACAAGTATAAGCAGAAAGCATATCCCCGACTCCTTCCAGAACAGGAGCGACGCAAGGGTGGCAGTAAAAATTATAATTTTTCCTTTGTAGTCAGGGATTTAGCCTTGATTTTGTTCGCGTAGTATCTAGAAAAGAGGACTCAAGTCCTGACTACGGGGAAAAGGGGAAAAGAGGACTCAAGTCCTCACTACATTAATCAATACTTATCAGTAAATCCTCACTAAACTAAATTTTTACAGTTTCTTGAGACTCTTGATTAATTGTTTGTGAATAGTCTTCTTTTTGGAAGTAGTAATAGCTATGGGGTTCATTTTTAACGATTACACTATTAACCACCTGTCCTAAGACATTTTGTCCGGATTTTGCTAATAGTTCCTTAGCAAAAGTAGCATTAACAGAATCAACAATACCAGGACGAACCACTAATAAAACACCGTCGGCCATTTGTCCTAAAGTAACAGCATCAGCAGCAACATTTAATGCTGGAGTATCAACAATTACATAATCATATTTATCAGAAAAATTCGCCATTAAAGTTGCCATTCTTTGAGAATCTAGAAGAGAGGCCGGACTAGGAGGAACTATGCCAGAAGTTAAGATATCTAAGTTAGGCATGACTTTTTTGATAGTAGCAGAGATTTCCTCTTCTTTAATAATTAAATTACTTAAACCTTGATTATTCATCAAATCCCAAATTTTATGCTGAACTGGACTGTGCAAATCTCCATCTATTAGTAAAACTTGACGGTCCATTTGTGCCATTGCTGTAGCTAAATTGGCTGCTACCGTTGATTTACCTTCTTTGGGTACAGAACTGGTGACAACAATAACTTTTAGCTCTTTATCAGCACTCATGAAATTGAGATTTGCCCTTAACATTCGGTAAGATTCACTAATAGAAGAACGGGGGAAATCTCGAATGATAATACTTTGATTATAGGGATCACTTTCATCCTGATTGCTAGAGGATCTTTTCCACTTACTGGCTGTAGGAATAACTCCCAATAAAGTCAGTTCCAGTAATTCTTTAGCTTCATCAACAGTCTTAATAGATTTATCTTGCCGTTCTAGAATATATATAGTAATCAAGGCCGCCAATATACTAATTAAGGCTGAACTTAGATAAGAACCCATAGCAGAGAAGGTAGATTCATCAGGAATTTGTGCTTCAGATATCTTAGTAGCATTACCTAAATTTTGATTTTCGGCTATTCTGCTTTCCTGTAGCTTTTGAAGTAACAGGGAATAGGTAGATTGTGCTGCTTGTAGTTTACGTTCTAACTGACGCTGTTGTTCTTCCAATTTCGGTAAGTTATTTAATCTTTGTTTATAAGCAAATTGTAAATCTAATAAAGAATTGACTTGACTTGCTAAACCTAGACGGTTAGATTCTAATTCTACGAGTCTAGTAGAGAGTTGTTGTTGTAATGCACTCAATTGTAAGTTACCTTGTGCTTGTAGTTTATTTTTACCTAATGCTTGGGCTATCCTCTGATCAATAACTCTGTTTAAAGAGATTATTTTGTCTCGTATGTCTATAATTTCTGGATGACTATTCTCCAAAATAGTTTGCCTATTTGCCAATTTTGATTGTAGCTGTTGGATTTCTTTAAGAATATCTTGTATTCCAGTGATTTGACTGATAGAAGTCATTAATAATGCCTGTTCGGGACTCATTCCCAATTGTTGACTTATTACCTGAGACTGGGATTTAACATTAGCCAATTGAGATTGAGTATCGTTCATTCTTAATTGCAAATTAGCCATGATTTCCACTGCCTGAGTTGCTTCCTCCTGTAAAGAAACAATCTTATTTCTCTCTTTAAAACCTGCTAATTCAGATTCAGAGCGACGCACAACTAATTCGGCTTTTGGTAGTTGTCTTTCTATGAATTTGCGAGCTGCGGCTGCTTCGGCTCTGCGTGAAGATAAATTCTGCTCCAAATAAACTTTCATTAGCTCATTTACAACTTGAGCAGCAGTTTTTGGGTTACTATCTGTGTAGGTAATTTGGAGAACATCAGCACCTTTAACTTCTTTGATAGTGAGGTTTTTGAGAAATAGCCTAGTTTTTAAAGCCAGTCCTTTATCATCTTTGAGTTCTAAACGGTTAATAGTTTTCTCTATTACCGGAAAAGAACGTATTATTTCTACTTCTGTGTTCATGGGATTACTTTGTTCCATGAGAGGAACTAATTTGCCTATTTCTGTTCCTAATCCCGTCATAGAAGAAGTAGAATTATTTCTTTGAAAACGTAACTTACCTTCTGCCACATAAAGAGGTCTTTTCAAAGATGTTGCTAACTGTGATATCCCAAAAACAACAATACTAATAGATAAAGTTGCCAACCAACGACGTTTGAGAATTGTCCAATATTTTATCGGTGATATAGAAGATTCTTGTAGTTCCATAATCATTAAAGTTGGATATTTTTAAGTTGTTGAGTAAATAGCTGTAATAACAGAAATTACTCTTTCTAAATCTTCGTCTGTTAGATTAGAGCCAGAGGGTAAACAAAGACCGCGTACAAATAAATCTTCCCCGACTTCACCACCAATACATTCACATTCAGAAAACACAGGTTGGAGGTGTAATGGTTTCCATACAGGACGAGCTTCAATTTGTTCTTTAGCAAGTTGAAGACGAATATATTCTCGATCTGCACCAAAAGCCTCGGTCGCGACTGTTAAAGCCGTTAACCACCGCGTAGAATGTCCAAAATTAGCTTCGGGCATAAATTCGATTCCTGGTAAATCTCCCAAAGCAGATTGATAAATTTCAAAATTGCGTCGTCTCGCTGCTACTCTTTCATTTAAAACCTGTAACTGACCACGACCGATACCTGCTAAAACATTACTCAGACGATAGTTATAACCGATTTCTGAATGTTGATAATGGGGTGCAGGATCGCGGGCTTGAGTTGCTAAAAATTTGGCTTTCATAACTAATTTATCATCATCAGAAACTAACATTCCCCCACCGGAAGTAGTGATGATTTTATTACCATTGAAGGAGTAAATACCAACTCGCCCAAAAGTTCCAGGACAAAGCCCTTTATAAGTAGCACCTAAAGCCTCGGCTGCATCTTCAATTAGGGGAATATTGTATTGATTACAAACTTGGAGAATAGGTTCAATATCTGCACTTTGACCATACAAATGTACAAGGATAACTGCTTTTGGTAATTTACCAAAATAGGCGCGTTTTTGTAAAGCTTCTTGCAACAATTCTGGGTTCATATTCCAGGAAATGCGATCGCTATCAATAAAAACTGGTTTTGCACCTAAGTAAATGATAGGATTAGCAGTAGCAGCAAAGGTTAAAGTAGAACAAAAAACCTCATCCCCTGACCCTACGCCAACTAATTGTAAAGCTAAATGTAAAGCCGCAGTTCCCGAACTGACGGCAGCAGCATAACTAGCGCCAGTCCCAAGGCAAAATTCTTGTTCAAAAGCATCAACATGAGGACCTACTGGGGCGATCCAATTAGTATCAAATGCTTCTTTTACGAATGCTAATTCTTGAGATCCTATATGGGGAGTTGAGAGCAGAATTGGTTTATTCATAATTCACCTAAATAGTGCGTTTGCTGCTGAGTAATTTAGATTTGCCATTCAGGCATTTTCCGGTATTTAAATCAAACTCGTAGTGATGACCTAGACAGCGCAGAATCCCTCCAGGTAAAACCTCTCCTACCTCCTGTAAGTCAAAACCTGCATGGGGGCAATGGCGCTGTACCAAGTAATTACTTCCGTCGCAATGGATTGTAATTTGCTCTTGGAAATCCACTGAGTTTTCATAATCTTCTACAGCTTGTAGGGACTGAGAACAAGCAAATTTCAAGAGTCCTAAAAGATGGTCATTGTAGATATCTGGATTTCGCCATACCTGAAATCGTAAGGACAAAAAGAAGTCTTCCCAAGACAAGGAACCATCTAACAAAGAAGGAAGCCATCTTGAGGCAAAACGGTAACCATAACTACATTCACCCATCTCTTCATATACCCCCTCTAAACCGGGTCGAAAATCAACCGCCCATTTCCCCCCTCCAGGTCCTGTGATATCAAAGCCAACTCGCATCTTGATTTTGCTGTTGAAGTAAGGACTCATTCCTAAAAGACGCTGGAAATAGTCGCAAAATGGTAAGTAAAGAGATGCGGTAGGTTGAGGGTAACGAGCCTTTAAAGCCAGAAGATTACCAGTTCTCAATTCAGCATAGTCTTGTACATAAGAGGTGCGATTGCTAAAGTGAAAATCATCCCAGATAGGATCAGCTGCTTTTTGATTTGTAGTCACATCAAAAGCATCACCTGGGAGCAAAATCATAGTATTTTTAATTCCCTCCTGCCCTAGCCAGTCTACTACCTGCTGTTGATCTGGGAAAATTCCGGCTTCGATCTGTGCATTTGCCCAAGTCAGTTCTGAATCAAGGAAACAGGGAGGACCAGCACAGGGCATAACTGTTACTGGTTCAACAATAGTAATCGCCCGTTCCATGTACTTAAATTTAGCTAGGCGCTTATTCTGGGAAAGTTCTCTTTTACGCTCTTCGGGGTACTCGTAACAGATGGGATACCAAGAAGCTCCTGCTCCTTGCAGTGCTAACACATCAATTACTCCACCTACTTTGTTACGGATGCTGCTAAGTTGAGATCCAGACAAGCGAGCATCATTGAGATTAAGTAGAGTCTGCCCATCACCAACAATAACCACTGCGGAGTCATGGTTCATTGGTGACTGTTCTGATACAAAGAAAATACTAATGCTCTCAGCTATTTTTATTGGTTGCCACTGAGGCAATTCTATAATTTCCTTTAAACCGGCAGCAGCAATTTTTCTCTTTAAGACTGGTGAGGGATAGCGAGGAATAATAATAGATGTATTTGCTGGTATTTGGGACAGAAACCAAGGGTCAAGGTGATCTAAATGCTCATGAGAAATAGCGATGGCCGTTGGTTGCAGCAGTGCAGAAGTGATCAAATGTTGGTTATCTGGGTACTGAAACCATGAACCCAGAAACGCCCCTTCTGGTGAAAACCAAGGATCAATCAGCACTTTAGCATTTCGAGTTTCTACTTGGAGGCCTGCATGACCGAGAGAAATAATTTTCATAGGGAATAGGGAATGTGTAGGGATAATTATCAGTATTTATGTTAATCTTCTTTTGCCTCTTGCGTTAATTAAGATTAGCTTCTTTAATCAATCGAGCCGGCACACCTGCGACTATGCTGTTTGGCATCACATCCTTCATTGCTACTGAACCAGCACTGACAGTAGCCCAAGCACCAATTGTAACCTTTGGAAATACAATGCTTCCCAGGGCTATAAATGCTCCCTCATTAGCTGTTGCACCACCTGCAAGGTGGGAGAGTGCTAGATGTACATAATCTCCAACGCAGCAGTCATGATCAACGCTAGATTTAGTATTAATAATTACGTGCGAGCCAATTCTAGAATAGGGCTGGACTATAGCACCAGCACAAACTACAGTACCTACGCCTAAATAAACTTCGGGGTGAACATAAGCTAATGGATGAATCACAGTTATCCAATTAAGATTCAGTTTTTCTACTAAATGCTTTCTTACCTCATTTTCACCTATACCAATGATTGCATGAGAAAAATCGTTATATTTAAGCTCGCCCAGTGGACCAACAACGGGAATACCAAAAATATGCTTTCCCCTCTTTTGCAGATCATCATCGTAAAAACCTACTACTTGGTGTCCTGCGTCCATGAGCGTACTTGCTACTACTTTGGCATGACCTCCTGCTCCAATTACGACTACTCTTTGTTTCTTCATAACATTGTGAAATTATAGGGAAGTGACAATTAAATCTTCTACTTCAATAATGACGCTACTCAAAGATAAACCTACTCCAAACCCAGTTAAACACAGCCGACCACTAATTTTATTTATGCCTTGATTTAAGGCATAACGACTAATAGCAATGGGGATAGATGCACTACTGGTATTACCTATTCCTTCTACACAAATAGGAACTTTTTCTTCAGCAAGCTTTAATTTCTTACGGATATAATCAACCATAAATTTATTAGCTTGGTGAAACACAAATAAGTCAATATCTTCATCGCTTAAATTACAATTTTTTAAAGCTAAGTTAACAACTTCAGGAACTTCTTTAATTGAAAATGAGAAAACGGCAGCACCATCCATAATTAAATCATTTTCACTTCTATAGCTACCATCTTCTTGGATTTTGACAATTTTCGTATGTTCTGTAGTTGGTGTTTTCATACCACCAGCAGGAACTATTAACTTATTATAATCACTAGCAATAGTTCTCCAGCAAGCTGTTAGTCCTTTGCCTTTTTCATCAAATTCTAAAAGACAGGCAGCCGCTCCATCACCAAATAACAACCTTTCAGTTTTATCTTGAGGATTGACTAGCTTTGTAAGTGTATCTCCAACTACAAGTAATCCACATTTAATATCACCATTACTAATTAATTTTCCCAGGACAATTAGACCATGGGTAAATCCGGCACAACCAGCATTTATATCTAGTGTTAAGACACTTGTTTTTAGTCCTAATTGATGAGATAATAGAAAAGAATTTCCCGGAATCAAATAATCTGGAGTTTGGGTAATACACACCAAACAATCTATATTTTTTATGCTAATATTTGTAGTTTTTAAAAGGTTTTCTATAGCTTGGGACATCAGATTAAAAGCTGTAATTCCCTCACCAGCAACCTTTCTACTGTGAATACCAATTGTTTGACTAACTCTTTCTATGTCTTCATCATCTAACACATCGGATAATTGATGATTAAATTCAATTTTTTCAGGTAAAGCGATCGCAATACCTCGCATACTGATAAGAGGAATACTTGTTTGATTCATAGCATTTCCTTAACTTGAGAACGAATTTTTTTGTACCGATGATTGTGATGTTCACTAGAGTGTAAATAAACCTTAACTGGAATTTTATAACTTTGTAACTTTTCTTGACAATAGGATTGAATCAGTTGTCTCATTTTCCGTTCGTCAATTGATAAATCTGTGGGTTTAACTACAGCAACAACTATATTTCCCGTAATTGCATTCGCTTCACCAAAAACTGTTACTTGATCAATTTCCGGCATTTGGATTAAAATATTCTCTATTTCTTGGGGAAAGACTTTTAAACCACCGACAATAATCATTTCTGATTGACGACCAAGTATTTTAAAATAATCCCCTTTTGTTTCTACCACGTCTCCTGTATTTAACCAACCTTGATCATCATAAGGATAGGGAGCATTCAAATAACTAACCATAGCTGAATTAGTTTTTATCCAGAGGATATTATCTACTATTTTCACTTGGTAATCTTCCCCACCTAACTTAACCCATTTACTTTCAGAACTTTCACTTTTAGTGGGTAATATTCCCAATTCTGATAGTCCATAAGTCTGTTTTAAACTTACCCCAGGAAAAGCATTAGCTAAAGCCAATAATGTATTTTCTGGCATTACTTCTGTACCATAACTAATAATTTTTAAAGAACTTAAATCATAATTTTTATAAGACTCTGACATCAAAAGTAAATTCAGAAAAGTAGGAGAGACTGGCAATAACTCTATATGACAACTTTCAATTAATTGGCAGATATTTTCAGGTCTTCTATTATCCGTTAATACTGTTATTCCCCCATTAGATAATTGATATAATAGAGTGTTGATTCCCCCAATATGATCCAGGGATAAAAATGCTAAAGTATTAAGAGTTTTTCTGCCATGATTGTATTTTGATAATAATTTATCACAATCATGAAGCATTCCTTTGGGTGTGCCAGTAGAACCAGAAGAAAATAAGATAATTCCCGCAGTTTCCCCTTTGATGAATTGAGATAAAGTAGTATTATCTACAATAGTTTTCAAATCTTGAATTACTAACTTTTCTTCTTTATCAATTGACAGAATATACCTAAGATTAGCGATATCAAAATATCTCTTTTGTTCTTGCTGATTAATTACACCTAAAGGGACTAAGATATTTTTTAGCCGCATGAGTGCGAAGAATAAGGCTATAATTTCCGGGGAATAATCTCCTTGAAAACCAACAACAGATTTTTGTATACCTTCCTCTGACAAAATATAAGACCAGTATTCTATTCGTTCTAAAATCCAATTATAACTATAATTTCGATTATTCAAGATTAAAGCAGTTTTATGATCATAATCTGCGAAATAGGATAAAAATCTCTCAAGATTATTCATGAAACACCTCCAAGATAAATAACTTGTCCTGTAATGTATTGACTAGCTTCACTAGCAAAAAAATCAATCACATTTTCCACATCTTTAAATTCTCCTAAACGACTTAAAGGCATTTTATTAACAAGATTTTGGATTTTTTCTGGAGATACTTTGGCAATCAAATCTGTCATAATTGGTGAAGGTCCAATGACGTTAACTGTGATGCCAAATCTGGCAACTTCTCTCGCAAAAACCCGAGAAAATTCTTCAATAGCTGCTTTACTAGATGCGTAAATTGCCTCTCCTTCAATGTGCATAGGAACAGCAACAGAACTAAAGTTGATAATTCTACCATAGTTTTTTTTCATCATCAACTTAGTGCTTTCCCGCGACATATTAAAAACACCAATTATATTGATATCAAGTATCTCTTTAGCAGTAGTTTCTGGCATCAACATAGAAGGATTCATTGACGCTATACCTGCATTATTAATCAGTATATCTAAATGATTAAACTTTTTTCTGATTTCCTGTATAACTCCTTTAACATCATTAACGTTAGTAACATCTCCTCGATAATGATAGTATTGATTGTGTTGCAAAGATGATTCAGAACGAGCGAAACCACAAACAATAGCTTCTTGTTCTAAAAAATGTTTTGCTAAATGCAGTCCAATACCTTTAGTTGTGCCAGTAATTAAAACAATACGGTCTTGATAAAGACTATTCTGAAGATTTTTCATGTTTGAAGATTAGATTAGATTACCTACTATATAATCTGTCAATGTCCTAATAGATAAAAATGGACTTTTACCCTGAGACATAGTATGCTCATTAGCTAAAGTAATATTCAGGTTAAATGTATCTGCAATATAATCTTCAATCAGAACAATAATATTGACAACGTGCATAGAATCAAAAGGCGAATTTCCTCCTAAAATTCTCGTTTCTTCATCTAATTTTTTTGGCAAGTTAATATTTGACTTATCTCCAACTTCTGCAAATGCCTTTTTGATGATTTTGACAACTTCTTCTCTCTTCATCTCTAACATCTTATTCTCCTTGATTATTAAAATTACTGATAACTAATTACTTGATTGTCATTTTTATAGACAAGATCAATGAGGTCTTTAATTGTTTTGCTCTCGACTATAACATTAACAGGAATAGATTTCTGAGCATAACTATCAATGATTGATATTACCGATAATATAGCCACTGAGTCCCAGGCATCTCCTAAGTTTTTTAGTACTGTTTCTTCTGTAATATCTGCACTATTTATTTCCATCGCTTCACCTAAGATTTCTAGTATTTCTTGGCGATTTGGCATATTTATACATCCTAAATTATTAAATTATAACGTAAGTTGCTAGTTAAAGAAAATATCTGATAGCGTAGTCAGATCAGAGTCATATCAGGATTTCCAAGATTAAAGGATTTACAGGATTAAAACAGAAAATTACTCACCAATGACCAATTACCCATTACCAGCCGATAACTAACAACTTGAGTTACTTAATAAACGCAAATGAGCAGTTATTAATAACTATACTAAATCCGTTCAAATATTCTCGCCACTTTGGCACTATGTTGATAAATGAATATTCAGGAATATCGAGAATCAAAAAAAATAAGTTTGTCAATTCAGAAATTCGGATTTTAGATTTTAGATTGAATAGGAGTCAACCCAAAATCTAAAATATCAAATGATCAGCCTATATTAATGGCAATAATTTATCTGGATATTCCCACCATCTCCACTTTTTCATGACGGGATTTATTGGCACAGATTTGACCCCAATGTTGTGAACTGGATTGATTTGCGGACTTAGCCATAATCTGCCCAGAAATGTCGATTATAGTTGGAGCTTGAAACAAAGTAATCAAGGGTAAATCTACATTAAATACCGAACGAATTTCCCCAATTAATCTCACAGCAACTAGGGAATTACCTCCCAAATCAAAGAAGTTATCTTGAGTTCCCACGGTGGAAATCTGAAGCACTTTTTGCCAGATTTCTATCAGAGTTTGTTCAAGATGATTTTGGGGTATTATGGTACTTACAGTATCTCCAGTCACAGACGCTAACATGGGAGCAGGTAAGGCCTTGCGGTCAACTTTATGGTTGGGAGTCAGGGGAAACGTCTCCAGAACAACAAAGTTAGAAGGAACCATATACTCAGGTAAGTGGGAAAGTAAGTATTCTCGAATAGTTGTATGAGATGGTTTTTGTCCTGGTTGGGGACGGATATAGGCTACAAGTCGCTTATCTCCTGGGATATCTTCACGAACAATAATTACAGCTTCTTGTACTGCTTCATGTCGGCTTAAAATTGTCTCAATTTCTCCCAATTCAATCCGATGTCCGCGTATTTTTACTTGAAAATCTATACGTCCTAAAAAGTCTAGATTACCATTTTTGCGGTAGCGAACTAAATCCCCAGTTCGGTATAAACGGGCGTTAGTGTCCCCACTAAAAGGATGGGGGATAAATCTTGACTGAGTTAACTCTGGTCTGTTTAAATATCCGCGCGTCACCCCTTGACCGCCAATATATAGCTCACCAGCCATACCAACAGGCACAGGTTGCTGATTATTGTCCAGAACGTATAACTCAGTATTGGCAATAGGACGACCCAGGGGAACAACTCCATTGACTTGAGTTAAAGTATGGGTTGCAGACCAAACAGTGGTTTCTGTTGGACCATACATATTATGAATCTGTCCGGGAATTATCTGCTGAAGTTCTTTTGCTAAAGCTTCGGTAAAAGCCTCACCACCTATCATTAAATTAGATAACTGTGATAAAGCCTGGCGGTTCGGGGTGTCTGCAATCAGTAAACTAGCCATAGAAGGAGTACATTGCAGATGTGTCACCTGATGACTCTTAATCAAATCGGCTACGGATTCAGTGGTAGGTTGAGAGGCGATTCGTGTTTTCAATTCATCCAGTAGCGGTAACTGAGATAGCACCGTATCCGTATCCACACCATAATCAATCAGACAAGAAATTTCGTTAACACCGATGGCTTTAATTCGATCTACCATCTGTACACAGGTATCCACTGTTCCAAATAAACTACTAGTTTCAAAGTAGCGTTCAAAGGAGAAATCTAGTACCTCACTCATATCTGGGTCAGACAAATGGGACACCGAAAACTGTCCCTTCTCATTCGTGGTTTTCTGCTTGAATGTGGGGAAAGACCAGGCCGCAAGCTTGATTAAATCCAAAGAACTGGCCAAGTATTGCCGCATTGGCTGCCGCACAAGTTCCTTCACTTCTTCCTTACTTTCCCCTACATAAGTATGTATCATCAAGCTGACAATTCCCTCGCCAGTATGTCCATTCTCTGTATAAGCTTGACGATAAATGGCAATTTTGGCCGCTAATTCCTCTAAACTTTGTCCCAGTAAGTGAGTTAAAATATTAAAGCCCTTAGCTCCCGCCTCACGAAAGGTCTCTGGGTTACCTGCGGCTGTGATCCAGATTGGCAGTGTCGGTTGAACGGGGCGAGGTAGGGTTTGCACAAAAAACCTTTCTCCCTTTCCGTTCGTAAGCTCAAGGCTTTCTCCCCGCCAAAGTGCCTGTACCTCTTCTATTTGCTCAAACATGATTTCCTTGCGGTTGGCAAATCTATCGGGATACAGCGCGAAATCGTTGGGTTGCCAACCAGCGGCAAAAGATATGCCTACTCGACCATTGGAGAGATTATCTACTAAAGACCAATCTTCCGCCAGACGAATTGTGTTATGTAGTGGAGAAACACAGCTACCAGCCCGGATTTGGATATCTTTAGTGATGGTAGCGATCGCCGCACTACTGACCACCGGATTGGGGAATAAGCCACCAAAAGCGTGAAAATGACGTTCCGGAGTCCAAACTGCTTTAAACCCATGAGCATCGGCAAATTTAGCCCCTTCTAGTAATAAGCGATATTTGTCCGCAGCATCTTCACCCTTCTCATGGCTAGAAAAATAGAAAAGACTAAAATCTATGGATTTAGAGCGATTTTGCCGTTTTAAACTGGCGGCAGTAGCAGGTTTCCGCTCTGCTTTGGGGTTATAAATTACTACTTTAAATCCCCGTGCCAGAGTCCAAAAGAGTTCTAAGACTGAAATATCAAAAGACAAACTGGTTACAGCTAACCATACTCCCGGTGGTTCATGGTTAATTACCCCATCCATTCCCGTGAAAAAATTAAGCACATTTCTATGTTCTACCATCACACCCTTGGGTTTTCCCGTGGAGCCAGAGGTGTAGATGACATAACTGAGGTTTTCTGGTTTAACTTCTGTATGGGGATTCGTCGTCGGTTGTTGGCTAAATTCTTCCCTGATTCCATCAATGGGAATAATCCTGCAGGAGCAACCCCCCGTAGTTGCCCTTTCCGCCGTAGTTGCTACTAAGTTGGTTAAGATGATGGGTGCTTGGGAATCTTCTACCATGAAAGCCAAACGCTCTTGAGGAAAATCAGGGTCTAGGGGAAGATAAGCCCCTCCAGCCTTATGAATTGCTAATAACCCGATCATCATTTCTAGCGATCGCTCCATCAGCAAACCCACCAACACATCAGGTCCAACTCCCTGTAAAATTAAGTAATGCGCTAGTTGGTTAGCTTGTGTGTTTAATTCCCGATAAGTTAATTGTTGTTCTTGAAAAACCACAGCAATAGCATCAGGAGTCCGCTCTACTTGTTGAGCAAATAAATCATGAATACATTTATCTGCGGGGAAAGGTTGTGCAGTCTGATTCCATTCTTCTAAAATCTGCTGTTGTTGGCTGAGGTTAAGAATTGGTAAATTATCTAAAGATTGTTCGGGATGTTCTAAACAAGCAGAGATAAAAACCTCAAGTTGTTGGACAATTTGCCTAGAGTCCGCATCACTCAATTCCCCCTTATGTACCAACTCACTGTAACTCCCATCTTCATAAGCCACAAAGGCCATAGAAGCATTCATAAAATCCCAGTCAGCCAAATCTTTTAAAGCATCGGGAGCAGGAACAGATGCGATCGCCACAGGAAAGATTTTCGGCAACCACGGGTAGGGGCAAACGGCTGTTCGCCCCCTAGAAAAAAGATTCCGCCCGTATTCCGTATCCTGTAATTCAGGATAACGTCCTAATAGTGTATGTCTAAAACTACCTAAGTGATTTATGTAATCTAAATCCGCTGATAATCGCCCTTGAAAATCACTAAAAGACTCTTCCTTTTCAAATTTCACACGCAAAGGAACTATTTGCGAAAACAATTCAGGAGCAATACCGCGCTGAGATTCCGTTTGTAGTCCTAAATCAAATTCCCCACTTGATTCTGTCGCTAATCGCACACAATAAGCCGCAAACATCACCAGTAGATTTTTTGGTTCTACAGGTGCATTGGACAAAATATGATAACGTTGAAGCTGGGGTGATGAAAACTCTGGTAATTGATGGGATATTTCTCGCCCTAAATAGGGATGTTGAAAAGGCGTAAACCTTGTCAACCTTTCAACCCAAAATTGTTCATAACGAGATAAAGCAATATTCCGCTGACTAATTGCCTTTTTGGTTTCCGTGTCAATTACAGGTAAAACATCACCAACCCGCACACCATAATATTGTTGCAACTCTTGAAAAGAAATGTCCTTTCCATTTAATGTTTTTAAATTACCAAATTGCACTGCCCCGTCTATAGTAGCAATACTAATTCCTTCCGCATTTAAAATCAGAACTTGTCCAGGCGTTCCATGTTCAGATATGATTGGCCGGGCAGAACTGACGACGACAACCCCTCCTGGTAGCCAGATTTTAGGTTGACCTAATTCATTGCGATAACCTGCCTGGCCTAGCCATACTGGACCAAAATCCAGGGCCCTAACTAAATTGCAAATATCTTTACTGCTGACATCATAAGATATTAGGGAAACCGGACGATGTTCATAACCAAAATAAGTTCGTTGGGATAAATCCTGGGGTATTGGTTCAACATTACCAGCGATTAATTCTGCTGTGAGTTCATCAAAAGAAGCGATCGCAGCATCAAAGCAACTAATATTTAAAGTAAAGGCCGTATCATCTGGACGAATTGGCACTATTTTTTGTTTAAAAATAGGACCAGCATCAACTTGGGTAACGACTTGATGCCAAGTGACAGCGTGTTGGGTTTCACCGTTTAGTAATGCCCAGGAAGTTGCGTATAAACCAGCGTATTTTGGTAGTGGGGCATCATGATAATTGATAGTCGCTTTTTTTGCTCTAGCAATTACATTTTTGGGAATAATCCATTGAACATTATTAATACTAAAAAGATAGTCATATTCAACATTCATAAGTCTTTTGTGAAAAATATTGCGAGAACTTATGTAGTCAATTCCATGACTTTCACACCATGCTTGTAATGAATTATCTGGCGAATATACTCCTAATAATTGGCAATTTTTGAGCAATAAAAGTTCTAAACAATTGATAGATAGAGTCCCATTACCAACAACAAAACAGGAAAACCCGGTCATAAATTATTCTCTCCCTTAAATATGGATAAGATTGCTAGGAACTTGAAATTTTGGAGTTTCTCCTGGAGAGTAAACTGCTTGATCTTCGGTATTGGTAAGAATTATTGACCCTGCACCAATAATATTTTCTTTGCCAATATTTATGGCATTTCTGATAGTAGCATTCATGCCGATAAAACTGTACTCTCCTACCATTACTCTTCCACCAAGGACAACATGAGAAGCAAGAAAACAATGATTATTAATTATCGAATGATGTCCAATATGATTACCACCAGCGAGAATACAATTATCACCAATAATAACTTGAGGTTCTATGATACTATTCTCTAAAATCAAGCAGTTTTCACCTACAGATATATTATGATGATTCCTAGGTCGCGCTTCGCTATCAGCTTTAGAACTGATATAAGAAATAAAACCATATCCTCTCTTTTTAGCATCATAGTATTTTTCTGCCCGCAACTTATTTAATCTTTCATAACCGAGAGGAATAAACAACTTATATTCAGTAGGTGGATAATATTTTTCAAGTTTTTCATAAGCCACAACTGGTAAATCATGGAAACTTTCTGATGTAATGTGAGATTCATCAACCGTAAACGCGATTAATTGATGATCTGAATCATGCTTGAGATAAAAGTAAATACTTTCTGCAAAAAAACCGTTTCCAAAAATAACAACTTTGTCCATAAAATTACCATCCTTGATTTGCCAAAAAAACTTAATACTTATTTATTGCTGACCTTTAAAATCCGGCGCAGTTGCATATCCTTCCTGACTGATATTTTCACGCTTCAGGACTTTCCAAAATGTTAATAGAAGAATTTTCAAATCTAGCCAAAGATTCCAATTGTCAATATACCAAATATCCAAGTTAAACTTTGTTTCCCAGCTAATAGCATTACGACCATTAATTTGGGCTAGTCCTGTGATTCCTGGTAAAACATCGTGACGACGAGCTTGTTCAGGAGTATAAAGTTCAAGATATTGCACACGCAAAGGACGTGGACCCACAAAACTCATATCACCCTTAAAAACATTCCACAATTGAGGAAGTTCATCTAAGCTGGTTTTGCGGATAAAATCACCAAAGGATGTTAAGCGTTTTTCGTCAGATAATAAATTACCTTTTTCGTCCTTTTCATTAGTCATGGTGCGGAATTTATAGAAGTTAAAAATCCGCGCATTTTTACCTGGACGGGGTTGGATAAATAAAACTGGACTCCCCATACGCAAATAAATAGCACCTGCTACAATTATCAGAATAGGAAAAAGAAAAATTATGCCGATAAAAGCGACAAATCTATCTAATACTAATTTGATAAATCTGCTAATCCATCTTAGGTAAGATTGATTATAATTCCTAGTTTGTGATTCGCTATTTCCCATGTTTTTCTACTCTGTTAATCTTATAAATCCTGATTCAGACATTTATATTCTTCTTTGCGTCTTTGCACATTTGCGCGAAACAAAACCCTTATTAAAAATATAGCGAAAATACAAAAGATAATATAGCCATATTGTCAATACCTTTAATCATTATCCTTAATTGTATAAGTATATAAATTTTTATTCCCTAATTTGGCATTAACTGTCTGATAAAGCTTAATTTTGATAGTCTCATTATTTTCTTTTTGATCATCATTAATAATTGGTATTGGTAAATATTTGTACTGTTCTCCAGCTTTAAATGTCAACTGACCATTTCCTAATTTATAATCTATACCATCATTCTTGGCTGTACCCCCTACAACTGAATAATTAACAGTTACCGTTTTCCCACTCATGTAATTTAGTTTTACTAGGGGATAATCCATATTTAAAAATTCACTTCCACTTGCTGCACTTACATGAAATTCCACTTGCGGTAATTTATTGGTCATACTATAATAAGTACTTGATATCAAACTTGTAGACCCATTTGGAGTAAACACTTTAGCTTTTACCATAGCACTTTTAGTTAGTTTAATCGGACTAATATAAATTCGAGAATTTTGATTTGGTTCGCTATTATCAAGAGTATATCTAATAGTTGCATTGGGTATTTTACTCTCGATATTAACAAGAACTTCACCCGTGATCATCCCTTCTTGAACTGGACTAATCACAGGTTTCTCGGCTCTGACTTGTGGACTAAAAACTACATATTTTGCTGTTTTATCTTGAATGACAATTCTTGTTACTGGACGATGATCTTCGTCAAAATATTTCTTCCCTGATTTTAATTTTATGGTTTGCGTTTTTCCCGTGAGATTAAAATATATAATTCCTCCTTCATAACTTCTTGAATAAAGACGATATCCTTGACTTTTATTTATTTCCTGTTGGTCTGTTGCTGGAGAAGTTGGATTACCCAAAGCATTTTTAATTTCTATATATCGTTTTGGATCAATCTCTTGACTTTGATCATTATCCATACTTAAAAATCGATTTTCTCCACCAAAAATTAAATACCCAAGGTACATATCATGAATAAGTTCATCTCGGTCGTGTGTATGAGGTTGATAAATTTGTACTTTGTTGGTCGCAAAATTTTTCATTCGCAAATAAATTTGATAAATTTTATCTCTAGCATAATTTCCATCTTGATTATATATCTCACCAAGAAAATCTTCTAAAATAACTCCATCTGTATTCGCAAATATTTGATTATACTGAGTTTCATCAGCAATACTCCCTTCATTACAAATAATTTTAATATCGGGTGCTAATTCTTTAACTCGTTTGAAAAAATACTTGACAGATTGTAAAAAATCCTGATTATTTTGGGGAAATGGTTTCTCCCATTTAACGTTATTTATAAAATTATTTTTTTCGTCAAATACACCATATAAACTGTAATTAAAAGCGCAGTTATCCAGTCCTAACCAAATATTTTGATAGGAATTTTTTTGTAGTTTATTACGGACATATTTTTTAATAAAGAAATTTATATAACGCTCATCAGCAAAATTCACACCTTGAGCTTTTTCTTTTGACAACCATTCAAAAATTACAGGTTTTCTTTGATTTTTATACCTAGCAGTAATCCATAATGGTGGATGATTTTGATTTAATTCGTCAGTTTCATATTCCTTTAATTCAGCATAGGGAAAATAAGCATATTTATTTTCATCTTGAGAATGAAAGTGTTGAAAACGACCCTGAATTCCTCTAATAGCTTCTTGATTCATGGCTTCAAAACTATCATAATGAGCTAATCCTATATAAGCTCCAACTTTTGACCAATCATCATTATAAGGAAATACATAGTAAAATCCTCTTTCGTTATTAATAACTTTTCTTGTTGCTAACGCAGATAAGTTTTGTGGAAATACTCCATTTTGGAAAACTATAAAAATGCAGATAACAATAGCTAATAATACCGGATATTTCTTCATAATTATTGCAGATTTTCTAATCTTCGTGAATCACTATAAGTTTGGTGTCTGAACTTGGGTGTATAAGGTTGTGTGCATGTTAATAATTTGGTTTATGTCATAATTAGCTATTATTTCTCGTCCTTTTTTACTGATAATTATCGCTTTTTCTGGATGATCTAATATCCATGTCATTGCTTTTGTTATTCCTGCTATATCACCCACTTCTACAAGTAAACCACATCCATTTTCTAATAAGTCTCTCGTTCCGCGAATATTTGTACCAATTACTGGAGTTTCTAAGGACATAGCTTCCATTACACATCTGGGTAAACCTTCTTGTTCGGAAACTAAAATGGTGGCTGCTGCGGTACGCATTAAAATGGGAATATCTCGACGTATTCCTAAAAATCGGACTTGATTTTGAATATTTAATTTCATTGCTAACTGCTGCATTTCCTCCATTAATATTCCATCTCCAGCAAAAACTAAACAGGTTTCAGGTCTGTTTAAATTAGAGTATGCTTTTAAAATATCTGACAATCTTTTTCGGGGAATAAATTCAGCTACTGATAACAGCAATTTAGTGTTTGCTGTTAGTCCTAATTCTTGACGTAATTTCTCAATATCTTCTAAAGAAATAGAATCAGCTTTATAATATTGCAAATTTACGCCAATTCCTGGCATATAATTAAGCCGTTCTGATGAGACAAGTTTGTATTTTTGAGCCGCTGCTTGATCTTCACGATTAATCACTACTAAATAGTCCGTCCAATACCCAGCTAATTTTTCTAAAGCTAGAAAGAAAGCATTTTTTAAAGCTTTACCTCCTTGGTAGAAATGAAAACCATGAGCTGTATAAATGACTTTTGTATTAAGTCGCTTTTTCAGTTTTTTTAAAGCATAGCGAGTCACGAAAGCTGCTACTGGTGTGTGAACATGAACTATATCATATTTCTCTTTTTCAACTATTTTCTGAATAATCTGAGGAGCAGCTATTAAATTCAATGGATTTAGGGGATTTCTTGACCATTCTATATCCCACACTTGATCAAATGCTGCTAAACATTGAGCATTTGCACTGATTCCCCGTGCCATTGCATCTACTTTCCAACCATGAGCGCGGAAATGTTCAACAAAAGGTAAAAGAAAAGCATTAATAGTGCTAGGAATTGTTGTTACTATTAAAATTTTATTCATTTTTATTTAGAGTTTGTTTAGAGGTTGATAGATAATTTAGAAGGATTTTGTCTGGCTTGATAACCATGTCTGCGTTTGTTCTCTGACATGACTGTAGAATTTAATTCGGCGTTTTTGCAAAATATCTTCTCTGTAATTTTTGGCTTTTTCTAAATTGGAAATTGACATATTTCCTAAACGGTATGGGTTGGTGACAACTTCCCGGATTTTATGTGCCAGTGCTATGTGACAACCAGGGTTAACCATATCCTCCTCTGGTAATAATTCGGGAATACCCCCTACATTTGAGCCAATACAAGGTAGCCCCCGCGCCATGGCTTCGATCATGGCTTTTGGTAAGCCTTCCTGGTATGATGGGAGAACGAAAAGATCCCCTTTATCCAATTGCTCAATTACTTGCTCTCTGGTTGATAAATATCCGCAAAATGTGACTCGCTTATTTATACCTTTTTCCGCTGCTAATGTTTGCAATTCTCTTTTGTATTTACCATCTCCTACCCAAATTAGTTGTAGATCTAACCCTTCTTGTACACAAACTGCAATGGCTTTAATTAAGATATCTGGTGCTTTATACAGTTGAGCCAATGTACCTACGCTAACCAGCGTAAATGATTTTATACCTGTTCTTGGTTCTCGCGGTGCAGCCGCAAAGGCTGAATTGGGTAAATCAATACTGGAAAAATAAGTGGAAAATGCGCCATTTTTCGGCGGATATCGCTTTTGTAATGAGTATTCTGTTACATAAGCAGCAGCCGTAGCATTGGCGGTATGACGTTGTAATTGCCACGTTGACCATCTCCGAAAAACTGCTCTTAAAGGATGCTTATAAGCACCAGGGGCAAAAACATCATAAGGATCATTAACTACTTCTATCCCATAAGGTCTTGAAGATGCTAAACACCGCCAGACAATTCCACCAATATCACAGGATAAACGCATTTGTACGGCTTTCGTATTTGCTAACGCAGCGATCGCAGTTTTTTTGATGTAAGTATAGTTTTTTACTAATCCTGATCCGCCTTGATAGTCGGGTAAGGGTATCGCTTTGATTCCTTGTCCTGAAGCTTGATTCCAGCCGGATGGTGGTAATTGATACGGTTTTGCTCGTGCCAAGATTTTAACTTCATCGTATACGTCTAAATATCGAGACCAGAAGTGATAATCTAATGATTGATTTGGAGTCCACAGCATACCATCACTTGTTATCGCAAAGCGGGCGCTGGCTGTTACTAATACATCCATTTTTTTGGGCTTAATTTTTATATTTTGATTGGGCAATTATGGTAAATTTCTATTAGTTTTTTGGTACTATTTTCCGTGGAATATTTACTTTTTATCCAGGTTCTTCCAGCCTGAGCAAGTTCCTGAGCATATTGGCGATTATTGATGATTTCAATTGTTGATTTAGCCATGCCTTCTAGGTCTTCTACTTCATGTAAAATCCCTGTTTCTCGATCTTTGACCGCTTCTATTAAACCGGGTATTTTTGAACCAACAATTGGCAATCCCGCTGCATTGGCTTCAAGAGAAACTACTGGTAATCCTTCATGAAAAGAGGGAAATAAAAAAACGTTAGTACAAGTCATTAATGCCGGAATATCGTCACGCAGTCCGAGTAGCTTAACTGCATTTATAAGTCCAAGTTTGGTGATATTTTCTGTAATTAATCCTCGTAATGGACCTTCTCCTACTAACAAAAGTTTGGCTGTAGGAATCTTTTCTACAACTTTTTGGAATATAGAAAGTAATCCTAAATGATTTTTTTGTTCTATTAATCTTCCTACATGAAGAATAATCGGGGTATCTTCAGTCCAACCAAAAGAATTACGCAACTCTTTGCATTTTTCAGGTGTTGCTAAATCGGGAATATTCACACCATAATTTAAAACAAGACCAGAATTTTTTATGTTTTGATCAAAACTCGTCAAACTATCAATTACTCCTTGAGAACAACCTGTGACTAAATGAGAATTTTCCAATGCGTAGCGAATACTAAATTTTGCGTAAATTGACCGTAATTGTCGAATGACAAAACGACGAGTTAATGGTGTTTGGGGAGTAAAAAATTTCGTATTATGAAAGGAGGTAATCACGGGGATTCCTAATTCATTACCTAGCCAAGTGCCAAGACCACTATAAGTTTCTAAATGGTTATGGAGAATCTGGTAATTTCCCTCTATGATAATCCGTTTTAAGTTGTCAATAAAGCCAAAATGAGCAAAATTTAATTGACAATGAAATACTTTTGCACCTAATTCTTCTGCAATATTTGCTAATGCACCTACATTTTGTCCTTTACAACAGAAATCCATCTCATATTGGTTTCTGGGAATTTCTCGCAGCATAGAAAGTAGCCACATTTCAATTCCACCTCTATTTAAACTGCTAATTAAATGAAGAATCTTTAACATAGGTAATTGCTAATGGGTAATTGGTCATTTAGTTGTAAAGGGGAGTTTGTTCCCTTTCGTTGATCAGAGGAGAGTGAGGGAGGAGTATTTTTCTTTCAGAACTGCTAAAAATTACTAGAGAAGGAACACCACCGACAGTGATTAAAAAATATATAAGATTATCCAAGTCACCTATCAAAATTGTAAAACTGAAATTGATTAACATTGGTAGCAACAGTAAGCGAGTATCTCCTTTTAAATACCCCGCCAAAGAACGTTGAATAGATCCTACAACTACCCCCAGAAAAATATAAGAAAAAGGTACAGCAAAAGGTCCAAAATTTAGCATTATTTCTCCAGCAATTCCGTAAACTTTGGAGGATACCCACACACCAGGAACATAAGAACCCATACCATAAAGCAGGTCTGTTCCTTCTTTGGATTTATTCGGCGGTTTTTCGGGGAAAGGCCAAAGTTGTTGGGGAATTAAAATAGTAAATGCTGAATAATAAGTTCTCCCCCAACCATATTGGTAATCACTATCATCGTCCATTAATCTATATAGCATATAAGCATGAACGTCGGTTCTGCCTAAATCTCCTAATAATAAGTTCTCCCAAGTTCTCCCATTTTCTGCTGTGTATTCTTCCCTGGCTTCTGCTCCCTCTAAGGCAGTTTGAAATCCTTCAGTTCCCCCTGATTTTAAAAATCCATAAAAGTACATGAAAAATATGAAGAATATCATGCCCATGAGGATTTGTTTTTTATTAATTTTCTTCAGCCAAAAATGAATCATTCCCGCTGCCCAAAATAATGCCCATATTGTATTACTACGACTACCCCGCAAGCCACCAAATAGTAATTTAATTACAAAAAATATGACCAGAACTGTAATCAATACAGGCCATGTTTGTAATCTTTTTTTGTCTTTAGCATAGACTGCAAATGCCATCATTGCTAAATTGGGAAAACTTTCACAAATCATTAATAACCAACCTTGTCCTACTCCGGCTTCGGTTTGTTTATCTGCAAAAGCATTGATATAACCAATTAACCCTCCATACTGGCTATAAACTAATATTTGTAAAACTAAACAAACAATTAGTCCTATCCCCACAATTAAAGGAAAACGTTGTTTATTAATCATCCAAACTGTTTTTTGATTTCTCTTTTGATTAATTGATTTTTCCTGGAAAAACCCAGAGAAATCTATATTTCTAGAAATGCGATAAAGTAAAATACCTAATAAGTTCAGAATTGCCATTCCACCTACCCAGGGTCGCCAGTCTGGGGGTGGTATTAAATCACTACTTAACCAATTATTCCAACTAACATGAAGTAGGGGTGCTAAAAAGAAAAAATGAACACCTAATAAACCCATAACGCCTACGGGAGAAAAGATATTCAAGCGCCCCCGAAACCATTGCACAGCGTCAATACCAATCACAATTCCACTCAATGTTACTGGAATAATAAACCAGTGTAAAAATTGATTTGTAGTTGGCAGAAATCCTAGCAATATGATGAGACAAAGGAAAACGGAAATTATTAAACTATCAGGATAAATTGTTTTCCTGTGAAGGGGCTGTTGATTCATAAAACTATGTTGTTGGATATTTAATTTTGATAAATCTGTTCTAATTGTTTGACGGCTTTGTCAATGTTGAAATTACTATCTTTCATGATTTTTAAAGCGTCAGTTTGATTAATCGCTGGTGCTTTATTTTTCCAAGTTAAAATTGCTTCTGCCCAAGTATCCGCTGATTCACTTAGAGAAAGTCGCTGCACTAGGGGTTTGATTACATCACCTTCCTCGGGAACAACGTCGGAAATTACGGCAGGTAATCCCGCACACTGTGCTTCTAACCGTACATTTCCTAATCCTTCAAAAAGGGATGGAAACAGGAATACATCCATAGCACCTCGCATTAATCGGGGAACATCAGCACGAACACCTGCAAAGATCACATGATCCGTTAAGCCTAATTGGGAAGCTTTTTGTTCTATTTGCGATCGCAGTGAACCCTCTCCTACTAACAAAAGACGTATTTTCGGTTCTCTTTTGACTACTGCTGCGGCAATATCAAGAATAAAGGTATGGTTTTTTACTTCCACAAATCTACCTATGTGACCAATTACAAAAGTATCCGTAGGGATACCAAGTTCAGCCCGGAGAGCGGCTGCATCAATTTTATCTGCATAAGGGGTGATATCCAGACCATAATTAATAGCTTGCCAACGGGGGTTAGATTTGTCACTCGAACCAAATAAGGCTGCTACCGCTTGGTTGTTGATTCCTAAACCCATAGTTGCATAGCGGTTAATCCAAGATTTCATCCAGGTATAATATAATCGGCGATCAAGTCCCCCTTTCGTGGCTATGGCTGATGTATCTGTGTGACAGTGAGCAATACGACAGGGTATACCTGCTTGAGCAGCCAGACGCAAAATATTGCCACTGAAGAGATGTACGTGACTATGAATAATATCATAGGGTTCATGTTCACGCAAAATCTGGCGAAATTTGGGAACGTAAATCCAGGGTCGAGAGGGATAGGGACAGGTAATAATTTGACTGTTGAGAGCGCGTGCTTCTTGGTCATAAGCACCGGGTTCTGTGCTATGGACTAAAAAATCCATTTGGAAGCGATCGCGGTCTATATGCTGTAAAATTTGCATGAGCCAAGTTTCAATTCCCCCCCGATTCATACCCCCTAAAACATGAAGAATGCGTCGAGGTTTTTGAGTAATTTCTCTATCTGTGTGTTTGATATCTTTGGATGCGATGTACGGCATGAAATATGACTCCTAATGTAAAAATTATGCGGACTATTTCGGCTATCATCAGTGCTATTGCTGCCCCTTTGAGTCCATTTTTAGGAATAAACCAGAAGGAAGCGATCGCAGATGTACTGGTGACTATAATGAACAATGGAATTTGCGTACGAAAATATCTAGCAGCGGTCATTCCTTCACCGAGAAAAGAGGAAACATACCCAATTCCCGCTGTCACCATTAACCAAATCAGAAGCTCAGTATATTGGGCGTATTCTGGTTGGTAAACAATAGTTAAGATTTGCCCACCAGCAACCCAAGCGACTAAAATACCGGACAACCCCAACAGACAAGCAATAGCAACAAGTTGGACGAGAAGTTTTTGGTACGCGCTAACGTTCCCCCCCGCGTAGTATTTTGCCAGTCTAGGACGGGCTGCGCTACCTAATGCACTGACTACCATGTTTCCTGCCACTATCAGGTACGCAAGGGCAGCAAATACACCGAGTTCTTTTTTTCCTAAAGACTGCTCTAGAAAATAGCGAGGAATATTAGCATTCAGGGAAATCAACATCATTACCAAACCCAAAGGTAAGGATAACCAAATTAACTTCCTGATAGTTCCTAATTGCCACCGAGGTTTTGCTGTCTTTCCCTCCAGAGAATCAGGAATTTCACCTTCTAATGTAAATTTATTAATCAACCACCGATAACTAGGGATATCCCAGATCAATAAAATACAAGCCCAAGCTATGACTAACCCAACGACTCCCCAAACAATACTACCTGATATATAAGTACCTATACTTAACATCAGTAAAGATAAAGGACCTTTCATCATTACAGATACGGCCATGCGATCCATTTTTTCATGTTTCTGAAGCAGTCCATAAAAAACATCGCTAATTGATTCTAATCCTTTAGCAAAACCAATCAAAATTATGACTATTGCTGTCTCACCTTTATATCCTGTAGCTAAGGTAATCCATAAGATTATTGGTAATGCTAACCCTGTCGTGATCAATCTTAAACCTAAATAATCATTGAAAAGATAATGATTTTTAGCATCTGTTGTTTGAATATCTCGTAATTGGAGATTACTAAACATCATTACTGGGGCTGTTACTGCTAATCCTAAAGTAAATGTCCCTACCATTTCTGGATTACCAAGTTTAGCTAAAACTACTAACATTCCCCATTGGCAACCTGAATAAATTAGATTACCAATGAAAGTCCAAGAAAAATTACGACGTAGGGTTATGTCTTTATTTTTTGGCATTGGCTTTCGTCATGATCTTAATTCTTTTTCTTTCTGCCATGCCAAATACAAAAACTATTTGATAACCATCCACACAAGCTATCCATTTACCATTATCAAGTTGATGTGGATCAATATTGTGCATACCAATTTTATTCCAACCTTCACCACTTCCTTTAATCACTGGATTATGGATGATCTCTTTTTCTTCATAGTTAGTAGTTGTCAAATTTGTAATTTCATAAGCCCTAACTTGATTACCATAAAAACCCACCACATCCTGTGTATATCGGAAAATCTTGCCATCAGATACTATTACCCTTCCTCCCGGTCTGGATATATGAAAATTTCCTTCTATTAAAGGACTTTGAGGATGCTTGACCCAATTTCCCATTAATTCATCAGCATAGTAAAGATGCAGTATATTCCCCTGGGGAGATGTCGTAAACATCCACCATTGATCATGGAAATTGAAAATTGAAGAATCTACATAATCGCTGCCTTCTAGTAAGGTTTTAACTAATGTCCATCTAGTAGGAAATTCAACTGCTTTATATAGCCTAATTGCATTAGCTTTATAGCTTTCTGGAATCATATAGTATTCATTTTGGAACTTGAATACATAAGGATAAGATAAATGAAAATCCTCCCTAATTATGATTTGTTCATAACGCCAATTCAAGCCATTTTTGCTAGTTGCAAGTCCTATCTCTCCTTTAAAATTCAAACTATTTAGTACCTCGAAAAACATATACCAAACTCCATTCTCACGAACCATAAATGGATCAGCAACGAAGTCTGCTGGTATATCTGTAACATCTTTAGCCGTCAAAACCGGATTTTTGATATTCTCTGGAGAACTTAATTGAAAAGGTGATTCACCTGTATAAATTCCTATTGACCAATCACATTTTCTTCTCACAAAAGTTCTCACTGTTTTTTTGAGGGAAGATAAATAGTTTGATTTAGGAAAATCTTTGATCTGAACTCTATTACTTAATTCCATAATTTTCATTGAGATTGACTTAAACTATCAAGAATGCTTATGCACTTGTTGGCTCGATATTTGCTAAAATATTTACCTGCCTATGGGAGGTCTGATTGGCATATTTAGCGGTATCTAATAAACTGCTTTCTTCCGGGAATTTCGGTTTGTAACCTGCTACCAATTGCGATAGCAATAAGATAATAGAATTGGTATCATTTCTGGCAGCTACTCCTAGCAATTTTTCTACAGTAATATTCAAAGAATTAGGAATAATCCGACTCGCATTTTTCACAACTAATAGTTTTTCATGTTCAGTATTTTCATACTCTTCACCCTCAATAAACAATTCCTCAAATAGCTTTTCCCCCGGTCTTAAACCTGTAAATACTATGTCAATATCTTTGTTAACTTCATATCCTGAAAGATGAATTAATTCTTTTGCTAAATCTACAATTTTCACAGGTTCACCCATATTTAACATTAAAACTTCACCACTACGACCCAGAATAGATGCTTGCAAAACTAGTTGAACTGCTTCCGGTATGGTCATGAAATATCGGCAAATATCGGGATGAGTAACTGTAATTGGTCCCCCTGCTAAAATCTGTTTTTGGAACGTAGGAACTACGCTACCACGACTTCCTAAAACATTGCCAAAACGCACCGCTACATAGGATTTACCACTTTCTTTTGCAGCTTGTAAAACTAACATTTCCGCTACTCTTTTACTAGCACCCATGACATTAGTAGGATTAACTGCTTTATCTGTGGAAATCATCACAAAATGTTCAACATTATATTGCAATGCTACTTGTAGTAAATTTCTCGTTCCCATTACATTATTAGTAATTGCTTCTGCGGGATTTAATTCCATCAGAGGAACGTGTTTATGAGCCGCAGCATGAAAAATTACATCCGGTTTAAATCTCTCAAAAGCGTGTTCTAATCTCGACTGCACTCTAATATCAGCAATGAAGGTATAAATCTGCGGTATATTAACATCCGTCGCTGATTTATGATTATTTTTCAGTATTTGGATCAGTTTTTCTAGTTCTTGTTGGATATTAAAAACAGAATTTTCTCCATGGCCAATTAGGATAATTTTAGCTGGGTAACAACGTAAAATTTGTCGGCATAGTTCACTACCAATCGATCCTCCTGAACCTGTGATTAATACTGTCTTATTATTGATAAATTGGGCTACTCTTTCCAGTTCTGTCTGAATGGGTTCACGTCTGAGCAAATCCTCAATTTTGATGTCTCTAACACTATCTACTCTTACACGACCATTCAGGATTTCATAGATTCCTGGTAAGGTACTAGGTTGCACTCCATTGTTTTGACAAATATCTACAATTTCTCTAATAGTTTGTCCAGGAACTGTAGGCATAGCAATGATAACTTTATGGATTTTTAGTGTTTTGATAACTTCAGAAATTTTCTGACGATTTCCTAATACGGGAATTCCCCTTAAATGTATATTCTGTTTTTTGATGTCGTCATCAATAAATCCTACGGGATAAGCTCCAAATTGGGGATTTCTTTGCATATCTTCTACAAGGGAAACCCCCGCACTACCAGCACCAATTATCAACACTCTTTCTCTATTTTTAGATATTTTTTGTCTGTGGCTTATCCTTTCTACAACTCGAACACTAAACCGCAGTAAAATCACAAATATGCAAGATAGTATTCCCTCCAAAATTGGCAGTGATTGCGGAAGTTCACTTAATAGCATCTCCAATAAATTAAATAGGGTCGTTTGGATGACTACCACACCCATCATCAATGTGACTATATAAATCCCTTCTTCGATGCTTGCATACTTCCAATAGCGTCTATAAAAACCAACCCCCCAAAAGATAATTAGTTTGACTACTAAAAACAAAATTGTCGCAATTCCCAACTGGAAAATATCTTGTTGCAAGTTTAGATTACCATCTAAACGCAATCCTAATGCTAACAATGGTGTCATTGCAAAAACCGTGATATCACAAATAAACCAATGTCTATTCCTGATTTTACTTAATTGACTCGATAATTTTCTAATTGTTCTCTGAATAGTAACGTGAGAAACAAAAAATAGGATATTCATATCAGTATCTCCAGGAAAATCTACAGAATTTTTTCACTGGATAAACACCTGAAATTCTCATTAATAACCTCAAAAAAATACTTATGGAAATAACCCTATTCAATTATCAATCATAGGGATTACCTGCCCAGTTCTAAATTGGTTATTAATACAAACAAATCTTAATGGTAAAATGGTGGAAATTTAATAATCAATGAATCTACTCAATATCTTCATCATTTTTTGAGAATTTATCCCAAATCACATAGCATCAATAGCTGATTAATGAAAATATATTCTTGCGGTTTGTGTCTTCTGCCTCTGGGGTGATAATTTACAAGAATAAATTTTCACTAGTCATGTTTGAGTGCTATATAATTTATATTTACTAACCAAATATGAACATAATCTATGGGTTATTATTTTTTGCTTTGAACTATAAACTTTTTATCAAGTTTTCACTCATTAAGTCACGCCAGGTTGACATAATTCCTGATTAAATCAAAATAATAGCAAAATAATAGCAGCAGACATAGTAGTTACACCATATCTGCTGCTTAATTGGACGGGAAACTTCGATTGTTAACTATAAGTTTAATCCGCGTTTAATCACCCTAGACTTTTACCTGTAAAGACTTCAGTAATTCAGTATTTACACCTGATTCACGAGTTAAAGAAATTTTACCTGTACGGGCAATTTCCCTCAGTCCAAATTTTTGTAGCACTTGAACTATCGCTACCATTTTACCAGGATCACCCACAACTTCTAAAGTCAAAGAATCTTCAGCCACATCAACAATTCGCGCCCGGAAAATCTGAGATAATTCAATTATTTCTGAACGATTACTGCTATTAGCATTTACCTTCAAAAGCATCAATTCTCTTTCTACGCAAGGTATTTCTGTAATATCTTGCACTTTGAGAACATTAACTAACTTATACAGTTGCTTGGTAAGTTGTTCGATGATGCGATCATCACCAGGCACAACCATTGTAATCCGCGATACTCCTCCCTGCTCCGCAGGACCGACAGCAAGGCTTTCAATATTAAAACCCCGACGTGCAAATAAACTAGCAATGCGGGATAGAACTCCTGCTTCATCTTCAACTATAACTGACAGCGTATGTTTCATCGGCAACTAAAAAAGCATGGCATGAACGCAGACCGGCACTCATGACTGCGAAGCGAATTTCTACCACGCTGAATTGTCGGTCTTAATTCTTATTTTATACTTAATAGTTCCAATCATTCAGTTCTTCTGGAAAAGTTATCTAGAAATCTAACTACTAGTGGATTTTGTCCAAAATTTTCTTGGTTAAATATATCTATTTTTAAGGACTTATATTATTATCAGAAGTGAATCATGATAGGAGATCAGTATTTATGGGTTGGTTACAAAGACTTTTTGGTTTAGAACAATCGGAAAGCACTCAAGTTAATCCCACGACTGATGCTAATAGACAAACAACTCCCCCAGAACGGATAGGATTAAACGGAGAATATGACCAAAGTGGTTTAGCAAAACGCGTAGCATTAGCATTTGATCAAGATCCTGACCTTGATGATATTGACACTCTCTGGGTTGCTCAAACGGGTAGCACTGTGGTATTAAAAGGTAAAGTCCCTAGTCAGCATATTCTCACGAAAATGGTTTCTATCGCTCATGGTGTTGACGGAAGTACGGATATTGATACTACAGAAGTCAATATTGAATAACTTCCCACCGTTACTCAAGAACTTAATCATCTCCTTATCTATTACCAGTTACCCATTCTACCTATCCAATCTAAAATTGCTTCGTTAACCTGTTCTGGTGATTCATCATGGGGACAATGACCCACATTTTCTAAATATACTAGTTCTAGTTTCTCATTGTAGCGCAGAAATTGATCCGCTAGTTTTGGGGGAACAAATCGATCTTTTTTCCCCCAAATTAACAACATGGGAATTGTTAAGTTTGGTAAAATTTTCTTGACACTCGGACTAAAATTAGCCCCTGTTGTTGCCTTAAATAAGGCTCTAAAAGCACGGGCAGATCCTCTGTCCTGGGGAGGTCCTGCTAAAATGTCTATCAGTTCATCACTAATCGCTTCAGGATGAGCATAGGCTAAACCCGCCCAACGCCGCAGCACGCTAGGACGACGCACAAAATAGAATATCGGTTTTAATATTAATCTGGAGGTAAATATACTTTTAATACCCCTAACCACAGGTTTGAAAGCAGTCGGGATCATTTCTTGTTCTAGGCTGGGATCTGGTAAACTGATCATCACAATACCCTTTACCATGTCAGAATGGGTAGCCGCTGCCACTAAAGAAATCAGTGAACCTATGGAATTACCCACTAAAACAACTGGTTGACCGATAAAGGTTTTCCAAAAGTCGTAAACTTGTTCTACCCATAATTCTACATTGTAATTAGTTGCAGCTTTTTCAGATGCGCCAAATCCAATCATGTCTATAGCATAAACTGTATTGTGTTTACCTAATACCTCTAAATTATGCCGCCAATGACCAATGGAAGCACCAAAGCCATGTAGTAAAATCAATGGTGTTTGTCCTGGATGATCTTTGACAGGACGAATATAAGTATAACGAGTCTGCCAGCCCCGCCATACCCAGTCTCTTTGATTACCAACCCGTTGCCGCCAATGTATTGCAGTCGTCACTTTTCCCTCTTTTGTGATTAAGCAATTATTAACCTTGTTTCTTTTTCCCTAATATGTTAAATTATATTTGATTATCTCCACTGTATACCTAATTTTGTTATCCTAGAAGCATCCCCTAGATATCTTAGATTTCTAAGTATTCATGAGGATAAATTGCAACCATAGTTATTGGTGTTAAATATCATGTAATTTACATTAATTAATTTTTTGAACCGGTTTTTGTCAAGTTCTGTATAGCAATAGCATAACAAATATGTTGAGACTGCCAACTAGTGTATGAATTAGCTACACTGGAGATGGATATTCATTTTTCAATTCTGAGTTACTCTTGTATTTTGCCTTAATCGGCATATTCAACCAAGCTAACTAAATCAAGACCAACCCAAATTCTTAACTAAAGAGCTGCCACTAATCATAATGCCTGTGATTGAGAAAAAAAGAACTCGTGATCTTCCCCAAATTAACGAACGCATTCGCTTCCCGAAAATTCGGGTAATTGACACTGATGGCGCACAACTGGGAATTATAACCCCCCAAGAAGCCATACAATTAGCCGAAGAGAAGGAATTGGACTTGGTGCTAATCAGTGACAAAGCTGACCCGCCGGTATGTCGAATTATGGACTATGGGAAATATAAGTTTGAGCAAGAAAAGAAGGCGCGGGAAGCCCGGAAGAAGCAGCACACGGCTGATGTGAAAGAAGTAAAAATGCGCTACAAAATAGAAGAACACGACTATAATGTGCGCGTCAAGCAAGCCGAACGCTTCCTCAAAGATGGCGATAAAGTTAAGGCTACTGTAATGTTCCGAGGTCGGGAAATTCAACACAGTGACTTGGCAGAAACCTTGCTTAAGCGGATGGCTACAGATTTAGAGCCTTTTGGTGAACTACAGCAAGCACCAAAGAAAGAAGGGCGAAATATGATGATGCTGATTTCACCCAAAAAATAATCTTGTCAACAAACTGCTTTACCAGGTGATGAATATTGCATAAGTTCGGTAATAATAGTACCAAAGATTGACACCGGGGGCATTTTTTCCCATTCTGTCAACTTTCATCACTGTTAGATTCTTGTAAATTTATCTCAAAATCATCGTCCTGACGATTGAGTGTAAAATATAATACTCATTTGTTCAGGACTTTTACTATTGACAAAATGCTATGTATAAGTTAATAACAAGCTAATTTACATATTACTTATTTTCACCTGACTAGCTGCTTTTGTGGCCTTTTCTCTCGCTTCCTGAATATCTCCACCTTTGGCTAAGGCCACTCCCATGCGACGATAGGGATGAGCAATAGGTTTACCAAATAATTTAATATCTACATCTTTTTCTGCTAAAGCTTCAGCTACACCAGTAAAAGCAATAGAATCAGATTTTTCTGAAGCTAAAATTACCGCACTTGCAGAAAATCCTAACTGTTGAATATGGGGAATTGGTAAACCTAAAATCGCTCGCAGATGTAATTCAAATTCATTCAAATTCTGGGAAATTAATGTCACCATTCCTGTATCATGGGGTCTGGGAGAAAGTTCGGAAAAAATCACTTCGTCTTTAGTGATGAAAAATTCAACCCCAAAAATTCCCGCACCACCCAAAGCATCAGTAACTTTTTTGGCAATTTCTTGAGATGCTAATATTTTAGCTTCAGAAATAGCTGCGGGTTGCCAAGATTCTTGATAATCTCCTCTTTCTTGACGGTGGCCAATGGGAGAACAGAAAATTGTGGGTGCATCCCATTGTTTAATTGTTAATAAGGTAATCTCAACTTCAAAATTAATAAATTCTTCGACAATTACCTTTTGACTATCTCCACGAGAATTAGAAATAGCATAATTCCAAGCTTTTTCTACTTCAGTTCTATCATTAACTACAGATTGACCTTTTCCAGAAGAGGACATCACAGGTTTAACAACATTAGGAAAACCAATTTCTTCAGCAACAGTAATTAATTCTTCTAAGGTGATAGCATAACCATATTTAGCAGTTCTAATTCCTAGTTCCTTGTGGGCTAATTCCCTAATTCTGTCGCGGTTCATGGTGTAGTTAGTGGCCGCTGCTGTGGGAATAACTGTAATTCCCCTTTGTTCAAATTCCTGTAACTTTTCAGTTCTAATAGCTTCAATTTCGGGAATGATAAAATCAGGCTGATGTTTATTTACTACTGCTTCTAAATCATCAGCACTCAGCATAGAAATAACTTCAGCACAATCCGCTACTTGCATAGCAGGAGCATTAGCATATCTGTCAACAGCAATCACATAATTACCTAAACGTTGAGCAGCGATTACAAATTCCTTTCCTAGTTCTCCTGAACCAAGCAGCATTAATTTCTGGGGTAGTTTTAGTGCCTTAATCATCAATTTATGGGAATAGTTTTGGATCTAATTTGTTTGATTGATTATTTACAGATAGTGATCATATTGTCAAGCTTTAAATTAATACAAATTAATACATATAAATAAATATGATTCATCCCTAATCACTTGCATTTATCTACGGTTAATTATTATATTATAGCATATAATACTCGTGTCTCCTTCTCCCTCCCTAACTCAAACCCCCACAAATCAGTTAAATTAGCCGTATTAGGTTTATGCTGCAATTGAGTAACCAAAAAGGTTTATATGCCAAGAACACAGAAAAACGATAACTTTGTTGACAAATCCTTTACCGTTATGGCAGATATCATCCTCAAGATATTGCCAACCAACAAAAAAGCTAAAGAGGCATTTGTTTATTACCGAGATGGAATGTCCGCACAAGCAGAAGGTGAGTATGCTGAAGCATTAGACTATTATACAGAAGCCTTGGAAATGGAAGATGACCCCAATGATCGCGGTTATATTCTCTATAATATGGGGTTGATTTATGCCAGTAACGGTGATCATAATAAGGCTTTAGAGTTTTATCATCAGGCTATTGAGTTAAATCCACAATTACCCCAAGCTTTAAATAATATCGCCGTCATTTATCATTTTCAAGGTGAAAGAGCTAAGGAAAGCGGGGATCATGACGGTGGTGAGGCATTGTTTGATCAAGCAGCGGATTATTGGATTCGAGCAATTCGCATGGCTCCCAATAATTACATTGAAGCTCAAAACTGGCTAAAAACTACCGGGCGATCGCAAATTGACGTATTCTTTTAAGTTAGCCATGAGTCGGTTGTTAGTTTTATGACAACTGACAACTGACAACTCACAACTGATAACTGATAACTGATAACTGATAACTGACAACTGACCACTGACAACTGATAACTGATAAATTATGATTGATAGTCAACTAGTTCGTAAAGTTGCTAATCTCGCTCGTTTAGAATTGACAGCAGATGAAGAAACACAATTTACCACTCAATTGGGTAGTATTCTGGATTATATTCAACAACTAAATCAACTGGATGTTACTAATGTCGCACCAACAACCAGAGCTATTGATGTCAGTAATGTCACCAGAGAGGACATTCTCCAACCTTATCCTGACAGAGAAGCAATCCTCAACAGCGCTCCTCAACAGGAAGGTGATTTTTTCCGAGTTCCCAAAATTCTTAATGCTGATTAGATAGGGCCTAACTGGATTTTGGATTTTGGATTTTGGGTTTTAGGTTAAAGATTCAATATCTAAAATTTCAGAAACCTGCAATCTCAATATAAAAGAGTAGAGACGATCCGAGGAACGTCTCTACATCCCCGTAGGGACAGGGGATTAGGGGATTAGGTTTTTGGGTATGAAACTAATATAGCAGATGATCTTTTATTTGCCAAGTATTTTGACAACTTTTTTTTGCATACTGATGTCAAAACTCTCAGTTACCATTTGGTTATTATTCCTCTTGATTCACTAAAAAAGCAGGATCAAGAATTTGAGAAATACTATAAGGATTTTCACTAGGAAAAGTGGTATCAGGTAAATTAGTTTCCTGAATTGCTAAATCTACACCATCTTGATAAGCAGAAATAACTACTTCTGATAGATAGGATTTTAAACTAGGGTTTTCTTCTAAATGTTCTTTAATCCGACGACGTTGTTCTCTAATTTTGGATCTTATTTATTCAAAAAGTAATCAGAATCAGGATTTTCTAGATGAGAATCTTAACAAGATTAAATATCACTTAACTATTATTTAATCCTGTACATCCTCAAATCCTGTACATCCTGATTCAGAATGTTACTTCCCAAATACAGTAGTTAGAGAACGGGCAATATTTTTCGGCTGCATTGCGTCCATTGCTGCTGTGGGTTCATAACCACAATGTACCATACAATCAGCACATTTGGGATTACCACTAGCGCGTCCGTATTGACTCCAATCAGTTTTATCTAACAATTCTTGGAATGTTTGATAATAGCCTTCATTCAACAAATAACAGGGTTTTTGCCAACCTAAAACACTGTAACTAGGACTACCCCAAGGAGTGCATTCATAGTCTTTTTCACCAATGAGAAAATCTAAGAATAAAGGATTATGATTAAAGTTCCAGTTTTTCTTTCCAGAGGTGTAGGGTATGAGAATTTCCCGGAATAAAGCGCGGGTTTGTTCTCTTTGTAAAAAATGATCTTGATCTGGAGCCCATTCATAACTATAACCAGGAGAAATCATCATCCCGTCAGTTCCCAATGTTTCCAGAAAATCGAAAAACTCCTGCATTTCTTCAACATTACAACCTTCAAAAATGGTCGTGTTGGTAGCGACACGAAAACCCTTCGCTTTAGCGGCGCGAATTGCTTGGACAGCAGTATCAAAAACCCCTTTTCTGTCTACACATTTATCATGCCATTCTCGCATTCCATCTAAATGTACACTAAAGGTGAGATAGGGAGAAGGCTGAAATTTATCGAGACTCTTTTCTAGTAATAAACCATTTGTACACAAGTAAATATATTTCTTGCGTTTAATTAAACCTTCAACAATTTCCCTGATTTGGGGATGTAATAATGGTTCTCCTCCGGGAATGGAAACAACTGGTGCGCCACATTCTTCCACCGCTGCAAAACACTGTTCTGGGGTGAGATTTTGCTTGAGTATCTCCACTGGATGCTGGATTTTACCGCAACCTGTACAGGCTAAATTACACCGGAACAGCGGTTCTAGCATTAATACCAGGGGAAACCGTTTCCGCCCTAATAAGCGTTGTGTAACTAAATACTTACCTATATCTATTGCTTGTTGTAGATTAATCGCCATGAAACTAACACTCCTCAATTTGTTTGGTAATTGGTAATTGGTAATGGGTAATGGGTAATTGGTAATTGGTAATTGGTAATTGGTAATTGGTAATTGGTAGTTAATTTCTGTCACCTGTCACCTATCACCTATCACCTATCACCTGTTCCCTATCACCTGTTCCCTATCACCTATCACCTATCACCTATCACCTGTTCCCTGTCACCTGTCACCTATCACCTGTCACCTATTCACATAACCATTAGACACGAACCAATCTACAGCATCCTTGAGCGCTACACTCAGGGGGGACTGAGGTAAACCTAATTCGCGGATAGCCTTAAAAGTATCATAATACATTGGTTGTTGTGCCATGCGAACACCATCTATGGGAACTGTTGGGGTTTTCCCTAGAGGTGCGAGGATTTTTTCTTCTACCCAGCCGACTGTTAGAGGTATCCAAGCTGGTATAGACGTTTGTGGTGCAGGTAAATCGGTGATTTGGGCAAGTTGTTCTAGAAGTTGTTTGAAGCTAAGATTCTCATGACCTAGTATATAGCGATCGCCTTTTTTCCCTCTTTCTAATGCTAATAAATGTCCCTTAGCTACATCCCGCACATCAATAAAATTTAACCCTGTGTCTACATAAGCGGGCATTTGTCGCCGCAGAAACCGTAAAATAATATCCCCGGTTGGTGTAGGTTTAATATCTAATGGACCAATGGGACTACTAGGATTTACTATCACAATATCCTGACCTTGATTAGCTGCTGATATTGCTATTTGTTCGGCTAAAAACTTCGATTTTTTGTAATCTCCCACCAATTTTTCTACCGGACTTTGATGGGTTTCATTCACAATTTCCCCAGCTTTTCCCACACCAATAGCCGCAACGGAACTAGTATAAACTGTACGTTCAATTCCCGCTTTTTGCGCTGCTGCTAAAATATTGCGCGTCCCTTGTACATTATTCAAATATAGCAAATCCCGGTCTTTTTGCCACAATGAATAATGGGCAGCAACATGAAATAAGTAATTACACCCCTGCATCTGTTCCCAAATATTCGCGTCGTTTACATCACCTTTAACAATATCTACAGCCAAACCCTGTAAATTGTTCAGGTGACTATGAGGACGGACTAAAGCTGTAACTTGGTATTTTGATTGTAACAGCGATCGCACCACATGAGAACCAATAAACCCCGTACCACCAGTCACAA
Source organism: Anabaena sp. FACHB-1391 (assembly GCF_014696755.1). Taxonomy (NCBI): domain Bacteria; kingdom Bacillati; phylum Cyanobacteriota; class Cyanophyceae; order Nostocales; family Nostocaceae; genus Anabaena; species Anabaena sp. FACHB-1391. The sequence goes on from NZ_JACJQS010000018.1 coordinate 49,010, forward strand.
AAGCCCGCATTTATTTACCTCTTCATTTTCAATATGTGATTAATTATTCATGTATTTGGGTAATTTACCACGTTTACATTTTTTCTTTTTCTTGTAATCAGTTAATAATAAAATAGTGATGTATAGCAGTTTCCGATATTATGAAGTACAGATATTAATAATAAAACTCTTGTGGTGCGGGCATCTTGCCCGCCAAAAGTGTACCTCACCCTTATATTAATCCGCTGTAATGGTAATTTATATTCATGTTATGACTAATTCATAAGTTAAAGTTATAGATTTTCTATTTTAAATAAGTTTTTTTGAAAAAAATTTTTTATTTTTAGGGTTCGTGTCGCTTTCGGCGTGTTATTATAGTCATATAAATATAATGGAGTGTAAGCAAAATTTTTATTGAAGGACGCATTCCCATTATTAGGATATCATGCCGCGCGGCACAAGTCAATCGGTTAAGACCAAAAAAAAGAAATTTTTTTTAAAATTTTTAGAATTTTTTTGAGAATTTTTTAATTTTTTCAAATTTTTCGGGAAACTCGAACCACTCACCATCAAGTTTCAGATAACAAAATTATAACACAAATAAGCATCCTGTCAATCCTGATTTAGACAAATAAAATATTAGCTCCCCAACCTCTGTAACCATTAATATATGGGATATATATAAGTTAAAGTTATAGATTTTCTATTTTAAATAAGTTTTTTTGAAAAAAATTTTTTATTTTTAGGGTTCGTGTCGCTTTCGGCGTGTTATTATAGTCATATAAATATAATGGAGTGTAAGCAAAATTTTTATCGAGGGACACATTCCCATTATCAGAATATCATGCCGCGCAGCGCAAGTCAATCGGTTAAGACCAAAAAAAAGAAATTTTTTTTAAAATTTTTAGAATTTTTTTGAGAATTGTTTAATTTTTTAAAATTTTCGGGAAACTCGAACCGCTGACCATCAAGTTTCAGATAAAAGAATTATAACACAAATAAGCATCCTGTCAATCCTGAAATCCTGTCAATCCTGATATAGCTAAGGCCACGCTTCGCTATCAGACATTCTACTATATTTCCACATATTGCCAATATTTACTTTCTCCTATTTCTCGACACATTAAAATCCCAAACCATTCTAATCTCTCCAGATTTTCGGTAATAGTATTTTTATATTTTCCACCATTTTTAAATTGAGCAGCAATTTGTTCCACTGTCCACTCGTTGGTATTGGTGCGAAGTAAATCGCGGATAGTTGCAAGTTGGTCTTTTGGTTGTTTGGGAAAAGTTTTTTGTTCTGTGGGAATAATCACAGTTTCTTCTGTTTCCATAACTTCCGTTAGTAGTTGTTGGGTAACTTCATTTGGTGCTTGATATTCGGGACGCAACCAGCGAATTATTCCGTTACGTTCTTCTTCTGCACGTTCAGCATTGAGCGCGACTAATCTTGATAAAATTATTTCCTCAATTTCGGCCTTTGTTTTTTGATTATCTTTTAAATCTTGCCATTCATAAGCATCAAAAACAGCGTGATCTAATTCATCATGAATTTGTTTGAGGGTGGAAACTAAGGCTTTATTATTATATGTTTTATCTGCTTCGGTAAATGTTTCTCCTTTGCGGAGTTTTTCTAGCAGGTTATACATTCCCGTAATTGTGATTTCAGGATGTTGTGTTTGTACTCGTTTACGGTGGGAGTCTAATTTTTCTCCTAATTCTCGGATTTTCTGTTTTTGTTCTGGTGTAGGATTTGGAAAAGGGAAAGGATCAAAACAAACAGTTTTATTATAACATGGTGTATTTCCTCCTAAATTTCCACCTGCTGCTAATGCCCAAATTTTATGAAAATGACTTGATAAAATCCCTAAAAAGTAAGCATCATCAAGAGAAAATATGATAAGCCTATTATCAGGAATTACACTTTTATCAAGCATAAAAAATACATGATGTTTTGAAGTTTCAACAGTTACAATAAATTTGTTGATTGCTCTTATTGAATCTCTTAAAGTAGCTCTTGGCTCTCCAAATATCCACCAATTTTTTCGATATGATCCTCGATTATTTTGATCTCTTTCTGGTTTAACTCGTTCATAAACCCATTGATATGCTTTTGGATATTGCTCTCTAACTATATTTTCTGAAAGACCAAATAAATCAATTACAAGTGCATTTCTAGAAATGTGTAATAAGTCTCGTCCATTTAGATAAGGATGAACAATTTCTGTTTCTATATTTAAAGTTTGTGCATGAGTTAGCTCAAATCCTTTACCAATAAGTTGAACACCTCGACAGCATAGTTTTTTATTACTAATAAGTGGCCGAGTTCGTGTGAAATCAACTCCAACACATAGATTACTAAAAATTGTGTTAGCATTGCAAAACTCAATCTTAATATTATCAGCTTGATCTTCTGGGGTTAATGCCTCATTTTCAAATATTATACTACCTAACTGGGGTATTCGTTGATTTTTTGAATCATTTAACTCTACTCCAGTCATTGCAATTCTAACTGCTGCACCTCCATCAACCCAAGGATGATCAGAAATTGCAAAAATTAAACGAATGGAGTTTTTTTGATTCTGATGAAAATCAATCACCTTTCTTTGAAACGTTTGACTAATACTATTAGTTGTAATTAATCCAAATCTTCGTAAATTACCCGTTCTAACTAAATCAGCCGCTTTATGCCACCAATACATAACAAAATCTACAGTATCAGGTACATCTTTATAGACTTGTCGTACTGCTTCTGTATACCCGTCTCCTAGAGCTTCACGCATCCGATAATTACCAATAAAAGGAGGATTAGAAACAATATAATCTGCATTTGGCCATATAGCAGGACGAGGATGAAGATAACGATAAATAGGAACTTGATCACTCGGATCTGGAACATCTTCCCCCGTCACAGGATGCTTGATCATTTTTCCACCCCAGCGCGTTTTTACCTGACCCGTTTTAGGATCAATATCTAACTCCTTCCCATCATAATCTAACACCGCATCACGATGTTCAACATTATGAAAATCCTGTAAAATCGGTTCTGGTGGTGGTGTACTTCCATAGCGTTTAAAATGCCATTGTAAATAACCAATCCAAATTACTAACTCTGCAATAGCAGCCGCTCTAGGATTAATTTCAATCCCTAAAAATTGCGACGGATTTACCTGTTTTCTTCCTGCTAAACGCGGATCAAATTCCTCTAATAAATTCGTTGTTACCTCTCCCAAAACATCCAGTAACCGCGTCTGTACTTCTTGCTCCAATGTCTTTAATAAATCTAATGTTACATACAAGAAATTACCCGAACCACAAGCCGGGTCAAGAATACGAATTTGTTGTAACTTCTCTAAAAATCCCCGAATCTCATGTTCAGCTTTTTCTATTTGTGTCTTTGTCGGTTTTTGCTGTGTTTCTTTGAGAGTTAAAAAGCGATTAACCTCCGATTCCACTAATAACCATTCTGACCGCAAAGGTTCTATGACTACGGGACGCACTAACCGCTCAACATAGGATCGGGGTGTGTAATGCGCTCCTAAACTTTTCCGTTCTTTACTATCTAAAGCTCGTTCTAATAAAGTCCCAAAAATCGCCGGTTCTACCTCAGTCCAATCTTTATTTGCAGCTTCATACAGCACTTCTAACTGTTCTTTGGGTAAATCAAAAGCTGTTGCATGAGCAAAAAAGCTGCCGTTAAATTGGGGAATTTCATCAAAGTTAAATTCTCCCCCAGTATTCATCACTTTCCACAGTCTTTCAATCTGGGTTTTAAATGTCTTGGGTTCAACCAACCAACGTTCTTTTAATGCTTTAGTAAAAACTTCTCCTGGCAATAATTTCACATCTTCTGCAAACATGGTAAAAATGCAGCGCATGAGAAAATTTGCCACTTCTTTCGGTTCGTGTCCTTGTTGTTCTAACCACCGCGCTAATTTAGCTAAGGTATCCGCTACTTCTCTTGTTACCCGCGCTCGATATTTTTCCGGGTTTAAACTTTGCGGATCATTAAATATCGCAACAAAGCGATTAAATACTTTCTCATGTAAAAGCTGATCAAGATCAATTTTTTCCCGCGCTCCATAACCACCATAGTTACCACTAAAACTCATCCAAATTTCCAAATGTGAACCAATATCACAGGTAATTAAAAAGGGAGGTTTACTAGGTAGAAAAGGTGTATAGCTTTGTGCTTGATAAAAGGCCTTTTCCATGGCTATATCGTAGGTTTTTGTCCCTCGTTTGGCTGTACCCCGTTTATTTGCGTTTCCCCCTTGTTTGGCTTCAATTAAAAAATGTCCTTCTTTATAGAAGTCTGCAAAGTTGGTCGTAACTCCATCTTTGTTAAAAATTTTGATATCTTTATCAAAACAATAGCGATCGCCTGCTATACTGCCTTTAGGTGATGGACGCTCTACCCCCAGAGCATCACAAAGTTCTAAAAAGAAACCCTGATAATTTGCTCTCTCGTTCCCCTGAGAACCTTTCCACTTTTGCAGAAATATTTCTACCCGTTGACAATCTTCACTTTTCATGGCCAACTAGAATATTGAATATTAATTATTTATTTTCAGATATTTTCCGACTCAGAATTTACAATATCTACCAAAAAACTGAACTTTTACACAACTCATAAGTTTTATTTATCTAAATACAATTTTAAATAAGTTTTTTTGAAAAAAATTTTTTATTTTTAGGGTTCGGGTTGCTTTCGGCGTGGTATTATAGTCATATAAATATAATGGAGTGTGAGCAAAATTTTTATTGAGGGACGCATTCCCATTATCACAATATCACGCCCACGGGGGAAAGTCAACTACCCCGACAAAAAAAGAAAATATTTTACAAAATTTTAAACTTTGAAATAGTGAGAATCAAAGCTGTATTTTCTTCCTAACTCCGTGTCCTCTGTGTCCTCTGTGGTTAGTTAATCTAAAAAACCCAAATCCCCAAATCCAAAAGTTAAATCCCCGATTTTGTCAATAAATCGAGGATCTAAGAAATATGATACTTTGGATTACTTCTCAGTAATATACTTTAGTAAACCTTCACAGGCATCCATCAGTAAATCAATCACAAAATTAAAACCCTCAACTCCTCCATAATAAGGGTCTGGAACTTCCTTGAGGGTATATTGAGAGCAAAAATCACACATCAGCCTAACTTGAGAATGATATTGCCCAGAAGGATCAAGAGCTAGGATATCATCATAATTACTACGGTCCATGGCCAAAATCAAATCAAACTCTTGAAAATCGGAGCTTTGAAATTGACGCGCTCGGCCTTGGAGTTTAAATCCTAACTTATTCTCTGCTGCGGCGCTCATGCGTCTATCCGGTGCGTTACCAATATGATAACCAGCAGTACCTGCAGAATCGCAAAGAATTGTTTTAGTTAAACCCCTTTGCGAAATCAGATGATTCATAATATTTTCAGCCGACGGTGAGCGACAAATATTACCAAGGCAGACAAACAGTAACTTATAAGTCATCTATTTTGATTTTTTGTGTCAGTTGCCAGTTACTTTATACCACTGACCACTGACCACTAGCTATTGACTACAATCCAGGTAACTCCAATCCACTGGTTAGATCTTCCATCCGTTCCCGCATGGTTTCGGTAGACTTTTTATAAGCATCTTTCATGGCCGCAGCGACTAAATCAGAAAGCACTTCTGCACCTTCTTCTAAAGCAGATTGAGCAATTTCCACTCGTTTGGGTTCTTGGTTGCCACTGACAATCACCCTAACCAGTCCACCACCAGATTCTCCCAGAATCTCCATTTCCTCTAATTCTTCTTGAAGACGTTTTGCACCCTCTTGAACTTGCTGCGCTTTTTTAAAAGCTTCGGCTAATTCTTTCATTTTGCCTAAGCCAAAGCCAAATCCCTGTCCTTTTCCTGTCATAACTGGTTATCCGCTGTACGATTACTGACAAATCAAATTCAATTATAGATGGATTGTTAAACCTCCAATGTTTTGATTACTATTTAATCTAAAATAGTAGATTTCGGCAAGTTTGTCTATATCTGGCTAGAATTTAAGTTACAGTTTCAAACCCTATTCCCTATTCCCTATTCCCTATTCCCTTTAGAAAACCGCTGGAAACTCACCTAACATTTTTACCTCTGGTTCTAACCAAATTGACCAGCGTTCTTGCACCTGATTTTGAACATGACGAATGAGAGAAAAAATGTCGCTGGCTTTAGCTCCCCCCCGATTGACAATAAAATTAGCATGGAGTTGGGCAACTTGCGCTCCCCCTAATTGATAGCCTTTGAGTCCAGTTTGTTCAATTAACCAACCCGCAGTATAGGGTTGAGGATTTCTAAACACACTACCACAACTGGGGTAGCTGTATGGTTGGGTGCTGAGTCGGTGTTTTTTATGGTCTTTGGTTCTATCTGTCACTACCACAGGATCTGCCCCTGGTTGCAGTTGCAAGGTCGCTTGAGTCACAATCCATTTCCCACCTTGTAGCCGTGAACTCCGATATGTATAGCCTAATTCCTCCGGGGTGAGAGTTACCAAAGTTCCATCAGGACAAAGAACTTGAGCGCTAACTAACATATCTGCAATACAGCTACTATGCGCCCCAGCATTCATCACCACCGCACCCCCTACCGTTCCAGGGATACCCACAGCCCATTCTAATCCTTCCCATCCCAAAGCAGCAGCGTCCCATGCTAAAGCAGGAATCGATTCTCCCGCAGATACGGTTAATTGACCTGTATCTGGGTTAAAATATTTAGAGCGGAGATGACGAGTGGCAATGACTAATCCAGGTATACCGTGATCGCTCACTAACAAATTAGAACCAGCGCCTAAGATTGTTATCGCTAAATAATTCTCTTTGGCAAACTCAATACTTGCTTTTAAAGCCTCTAAATTCTGAGGAGAAACATAGTATTCAGCCTCCCCCCCAACTCGATAAGAAGTAAACCCTGACAAGGAAGTATGAGTCTTGAGAGAACAATCAGTCCCTGGTAAGTAAATTGATTTACCATTATCCCCATGATCTTTAATTTGTCTTTGCGGGGTCAAATCAGAAAAATTACAGATTTTGCCAAGTTCCTGGGAAGTTATCATCTTTACTTCAATTGGTGAATTTTTGACTTATGTGATTTATTTACCGTAAAAATCCGGTCTTGCAGTTAACTTATCACCCCACTGCTAGATGCAGTTATCTTTCTCAGATGTAGCTTTTTGCTGGTTTACTCATGGTGGTAATCAATTCAGGAATAGTCTGATTTAAATTACCAGCACCTAAAAACAGTGCTAAATCTCCTGAACGCAGGTTTTCCAGTAAAAATTCACTAACTAAAGGTAAATTTGGTTGATAAACTACTTGAGGGTTGTGTTTACTAATTGCAGTGGCTAAATCTTCTCCACTGACTTGACCCAAATCAGGTTCACCAGCACTGTAAATATCAGTTAGCACAACCAGATCAGCATGAGCAAAAGACTCAGCAAACTCTTCTAAAAACGTTAATGTCCGAGTATAACGATGGGGTTGAAAAATAGCCACTACCCTTTGTCCAGGTCTAGATTGAAGATTAGCTGCGGCTAGAGTAGCACGAATTTCACTAGGATGATGGGCATAGTCATCAATAAAAGTCACCCCAGCAGCTTCACCTCGGAACTCAAACCTTCGTCTTGCGCCTTCAAAAGTGGCAAGACCTTCGGCAATTTGCCCAAATTCTAAGCCTAAGAATCTACCCACCGCCACTGCTGCTAAGGAATTGCTCAGGTTATGACGACCCAATAGCTGTAAATTTAATACACCTAAAGCTTGACCTTTTTCCCACACCAAAGCTGTTGTCCCATCCGCCCGATAATTGACATTACTAACGGTATAGTCAGCACCTTGATCTGGGTCAAGACTATAGCTAATACTTGGTTTCAAGCGATGGCGCACTGTGTCACAATCAATGCTCCCTACCAAGGTTTTGCAACCTCGAGCAAAGGTTTGAAAGGTATCAACTACTTCTTCTAAAGTCTCGTAATGATCAGGATGATCTAATTCAATATTAGTGATAATTCCAATCTCAGGAGCGTGTTTCACCAAAGAACCATCAGACTCATCAGCCTCTGCTACTAAATAACGGCTTTCCCCCATTCTCGCATTACCTTCCCAAGCTTTGACTTCCCCACCAACCAAAATCGTCGGATCAAGTCCAGCTTGCAATAGCATATAACCAATCATGCTACTGGTGGTGGTTTTCCCATGAGTGCCTGCTACAGCAATACTGTAATAATCAGCAATTAAAGCAGCTAGAACATCAGAACGATGCAAAATCGGGCAACCTAATTCCAAAGCAGCTTTATATTCCAAATTATTCGCATTAATAGCTGTGGAACAAATCACCTGCGGCAAATTGGTTTTTGCTCTAGTTAATAATACCTCATCACTAGCTACTTGAGGCAGAAAAAACTCCAGATTGTTGGCTTCTTGTTTACTAAAAATGTGAACACCCAGAGATTCTAATTTGTGCGTAATATGATTAGGACGCGAATCTGAACCAGATACTGGTAATTGACGTTTGGTTAAAACATAAGCCAAAGCAGACATTCCGATACCTCCAACGCCAATGAAATGAAATGGTCTGCCACTAAAATCTATAGAATTACTCATTTTATTCTCCTCTTACACCACACCAGAACCATATCAGACACGCGGATCATAACAGGATTCTGATTTTTACAGAAACTAACTATCCCATCCAAAATATTCATTCCTGTTGAATGATTAAATTTTGACTTTGGTTTTGGTTTTGTCTCCTAAGCCAAATGATCCCCCATCCGAACATTTTGACCAATTCTAATCTGCTCATAAGATTATTCTGAAAATTTCTGCTACATCGGGAAAGAAAATTGTGTAAATTTAAATACATTTTATTGTGTCTTTTTTAAAACTAAGTAAAATAGCTTGAAGCACAGCAACTTGCATCACTTGCCTAAAGCCTCTGTCGGAATTGACTACAATATTACATTGGTAGTGCAACTATTATTCAATTTAGAGAAATCATCATTAGTCATTAGTCATAAGTCAGAAATCTACCAGCCGCTCCCTCACCTCCAACAATTTATAAATAAATTCTGTAATTTTTTGTGAATCTAAAACTTTATCGTTATAAACAGATTCCCCCTTTGCGATATGATTATGGTCAACGATATCAACTTATAGGCATAAATACAGAGGGGAACACACTGTGATTAGAGTTGCAATTAACGGTTTCGGGCGCATTGGACGCAACTTTGCACGCTGCTGGGTGGGCAGAGAAAATAGCAAGATCGAATTGGTTGCTATTAATGACACATCTGATCCCAGAACTAATGCTCACCTGCTTAGATATGACTCTATGCTAGGCAAATTACAAGGTGTGGACATTGCCGCTGATGATAATTCCATCACTCTTAATGGTAAAACCATTAAATGTGTATCTGATCGCAACCCAGATAACTTACCCTGGAAAGAATGGGAAATTGACCTGATTATCGAATCAACAGGGGTTTTTACCAGCAAAGAAGGGGCAATGAGGCACGTAAATGCTGGAGCTAAAAAGGTTTTGATTACCGCCCCTGGCAAAAATGAAGATGGTACTTTTGTCGTCGGTGTCAATCATCATGATTATGACCACAACATCCATAACATCATCAGTAATGCTAGTTGTACAACCAACTGTTTAGCTCCCATCGCTAAGGTATTAGATGAAAAATTTGGGATCATCAAAGGCGTAATGACTACTACCCACAGCTACACAGGTGATCAGCGTTTATTAGACGCTTCTCACCGTGATTTGCGTCGGGCAAGAGCAGCAGCTATCAATATTGTACCCACCTCCACTGGTGCTGCAAAAGCGGTGGCTTTGGTTCTTCCTCAATTGAAGGGTAAGCTCAATGGTGTGGCTTTGCGCGTACCTACCCCTAACGTTTCTATGGTGGATTTTGTAGTTCAAACTGAGAAGCGCACCATTGCTGAAGAAGTTAACCAAGCTCTTAAAGCTGCCGCTGAAGGTCCTCTAAAAGGCATTTTGGGTTACAGCGAATTGGAACTTGTCTCTTCTGACTATCAAGGTACAGACGAATCTTCTATTGTTGATGCCAATTTGACTATCGTTATGGGCAGTGACATCGTGAAAGTCATGGCATGGTATGACAATGAGTGGGGTTATAGCCAACGTGTTCTCGATTTGGCTGAGTTAGTAGCTGAAAAATGGGTTTAATTTAGGTGACAGGGAACAGGGAACTCTTAACAGGGAACAGGGAACAGGCCAGAGGTGACAGGCCAGAGGTGACAGGCCAGAGGTGACAGGCCAGAGGTGACAGGTGACAGGCCAGAGGTGATAGTTGACAGGCCAGAGGTGACAGGCCAGAGGTGACAGGTGAGAGGGAACTCTTAACAGGGAACAGGCGCTACGCCACGGGGACAGAGAAAAAAGCAAATTACCTATTACCTATTACCTATTACCTATTACCTATTACCTATTACCTATTACCTATTACCTATTACCTATTACCTATTACCTATTACCTATTCCCTATTCCCTAACTAATTAAAAATGTTGAAATCCCTGACTGAGGTTAAGAACTCGGTCGGGTATTTCTCCTTTTTGATCTTCTAAAATTACTTTTGAGCCTGGGGTAATTTTACCGATTATTGCCGCACCATTTCCCAGTTGTTCTACCAATTTTAATGCCGGTTCTATTGGTAAACACAGGACTAATTCAAAATCTTCCCCACCATAAAGGGCATATTCTAAGCATTTCTCCTCAGTTAACCATCCTCCAAAGGCTGCTGGTAATGGTATTTTACTGGATTCTATCACTGCACCGACCTGACTGGCTCGACAAATTTGTAATATTGCATCTGCTAAACCGTCACTGCTATCCATACCAGCAACGGTAATTTGAGATTTGAGATTTGGGATTTTGCATTGGGATTCTACAATTTCCCACAAAATAGGTAAGACATCTAACCGGGGGTTGGGACGCTGGTGGGCGGTAATTAAAGCCGTCTTGGCTTCAGCTTTGAGATTTTGACCTATTTGGGGATGTAAAAGTAATTCTAAGCCCCCACGGGACGCTCCATGTACCCCTGTCAGGACAATAGCATCTTCTACCTGAGCAGTGCCACGACGAATAATCAAATTAGGGTGAGCTTGACCAAATGCCGTAATAGCTAAAGTAGTAATAGGCGATCGCACAATATCACCACCAACTATGGGAATATGATACTTTGCCAAGCATTCTGTCATGCCCGCATATAATCCCTCAACCCAACTTACAGTTACATTTCCGGGTAAACCCAATCCCACAGTTATCCCCATGGGAGTTGCCCCCATTGCTGCTAAATCAGATAAATTCGCCGCCGCAGCCCGCCAACCAGCATCCTGAGCAGAGGTGGTAACATCACTAAAATGCACGCCGTCAACGAGCATATCAGTGGTAACTATTAAACATTTATCAGAATCCGTTACTAATACTGCCCCATCATCACCAATCATACCTGGTGGACAAAAGCGTTGTAATCTTTCTAAAAGACCTTGTTCACCAATATCTCGAATTTGTAAGGAAGATAAATCACTATTCATAATTTTACTATTTTGGATTTTCGATTTACGATTGTTAAATATTGATCAATTCAATATTGATCAAATAATGTCAGATTTTATTTAGCCTTAATGATGATAATTTAGGCTAAATTAGAAATTACTTCCAGGAAATTTTTCAAAATTATAGACACATTATCACTTCTCCAAACAGCAACAAGTTCTAATAATGGGGATTTTCCTTGTATAGAACGATAGATTACACCATGTCGTTGCAAATTTTGTACATTTGCTGGAAGTAGCGAAATGCCCATTCCACCGGCAACTAAACTGAGAACAGTTGATATCCATGCAGCTTCTTGTTTAACTTTTGGCTGAAAACCTGCATCCAGACAAAGATCATTAATTTGCTCACGCAAATTATATAACAGGTTATGTGGTGGGAGGATAAATTCCTCATTTGCCAGTGCTGCAAGTGAAATACTAGTTCGTCTTGCGAAACGATGATTTTCAGGTAAAACAATCACCAAAGATTCTTGCAGAACAGGTATAAAAGTCAAGACATTATCATTATTGTTCTGGATATTATGGACGTGAAAGAAACCTAAATCAATTTGTCGTGTTCGCAATTTCTCAATTTGCTCATAAGAAGCTAACTCCTGTAATACAAGTTCTACTTCTGGGAATTTATTATGAAATACTCTAAGAATGTCGGGTAATTTACTGTTAGCAATTGAGGTATTAATTCCTATAATTAATCGTCCTTTTTCGCCACGATTTAATCGTTGACCTAATTCAATTGATTGTTCAATCTGATGGAGAATTTGACGGGCTGTTTGCAAAAACTCATTTCCAGCATCTGTTAATTTTAATGGGCGCTGGTGACGATCAAATATTTGAAATCCAATTTTTTTCTCCAGCCATTTTATTTGCTTACTCAGAAATCCCTGATCAATTTCCAGATATGCAGCAGCGTTGGTAAATCCCTGCTTATCATTGACAGCGATCGCATATTTCAGATGACACAGTTCGAGTTGATCCCAATTCGACCATTTGTGATCATCGTGCAGTTTGAGGTTAATCATCATGGCTAAAGATTCTTGTTGTTTCAGCATTATGACGTTTTAGTCATGGAATGTTGCATAAATAAGGTGATTGTATCATGGTTTTCTCGGATATATTCAGAACAACACAACCAATTGTCACTGGAGAACCAAAAATGAAGTCTGATCATCAACTCAGTCGGGTGTTAATTGTCGGTGGAACTCACGGGAATGAGTTTACTGGAGTATACTTGATTAAAAAGTTTGAGCAATTCCCGCAATTAATTAATAGATCCGGTTTTGAAACACTGACTTTTTTGGCTAATCCTCAAGCCTTTACAGCAGTAAGACGATACATCAATAAAGATTTGAATCGCTGCTTCCTACCCGAAAATTTAAAGGATTTAACACTATCTAGTTATGAAGATTTACGAGCTAAAGAGATTAACTATCTGTTTGGAAAAAATGGTAAAACTCCTGTTGATTTTATCGTTGATTTACATAGTACCACTGCTAATATGGGCATAACCATAATTGTAGATAATGATGAACCATTCAATTTGCAATTAGCCGCTTATCTTAATTATATTAATCCTGCAATCAAGGTTTGTAATTTGGGAAACTCTGGTCGCAGTCATGATTCACTGCGATCGCTTGGCAGATTTGGAATTTGTATTGAGGTGGGATCTGTTCCTCAAGGTGTTTTAAATGCAGAGTTTTTTCTGAAAACTGAAGCCATAATATACACAATTTTAGATTATTTGGAACTGTACAACCAGGAAAAAGTTCCATCTTTTTCAAATAACCTAATCTGCTATGAATATCTAGAAAAAATTGATTATCCGAGAAACGAACAGGGAGAAATTCAAGCTATGATCCATCCTCATCTTCAGTTTCAAGATTATGAAGTTTTGCATCCTGGTGATCCTATGTTCTTAACATTTGATGGTCAGATAATTAGCTATCAAGGAAACTCTAGTGTCTATCCCATCTTTATCAATGAAGCTGCTTATTACGAGAAAGGTACTGCTATGTGTTTTACCGAAAAACGGATGATTACTGTTGAGTAAGCCAAAATTAGGATTTACACAAATAACTTTCAAGAACTCATCCGTCGTTGATTCTATTACCTATTGGTTAGTTTTGACAATTTAACTTTCAACACTTTAAAGGAGTTACTAATGAATACTCAACAGAAAGAGCTTTATCAAAATATTCAAAAATTTTCTCTAGATGATGCTGATGCAGTTTTATCATTTACTCAACGATTAGCAAAAGACAACGGTTGGACAATTGAATACACCCAACGTGTTATTAACGAATACAAAAAGTTTGCCTTTCTTGCCATGATCGCTGGGCATCCTGTTAGTCCTTCTTCTCAAGTGGATCAAGCTTGGCATTTGCACTTAACCTATACTCACTCATACTGGGATGAGTTTTGTGGCAAAATCTTACATAAATCATTGCATCATAATCCTAGTAGTGGCGGTTATGGCGAGCAGGAAAAATATCGCAGATGGTATAACGAAACGCTAATTAGCTATGAAAAAATATTTAATGAACTCCCACCAATTGATATTTGGCCGCCATCAAATATCCGATTCGCTCAGAATGTTCAGTACCAACGAATAAACACTCGTGGTTACTGGATTATACCCAAACCAGCCTTGAATTTTCTTCGATTGCCTGGGTTGAAAGCAATACTAATTGCACTGTTATCATTTATATTAGTCCTAGCAATGAGTAGCTTTTTCCCTCTGCTGGCTAATACTCATAACTATTCCAATAATTGGAATAGCTCTGAATTTGTAATATCTCAGGTAGCCGAAAATAATCCAAGTTCTGGCAATACACCAACATCTAACCTTGAGAATAATCAAACTACCTCGGACAAAGCTTCCGAGTGGCCTTGGTGGTGGTGGTTACCAATATTATTAACTTTGTTGGGTCTATTGGGCGGTGGCAATAACAGTAATGGCGGTAATGGCGGTGACAATAATGATAATTGTGCTTGTTGTCCTTAAAAAGCCATATCTGGCTTCACCATACCAAAAAAGGTTTTTTGTCTACTAAGAGAATTTCAATCATCTGAAACGAAAATTTTTCATGAAAACTAGCAGTATCCACTTTTGGTAGAAAGATAATTCTTTAGCTCAATATACCCTACTATATGGTTGGTTTTTTGAAAAAGTCTATCTGCCAAAACTGGAAGTTTTCAAAGTTAGAAGCATCATCAATTATCGTGAGTTTAGATTAGTAAACTTGTCTAGCTGAATGCTCAAGATAAATTTTTTTTGGTATCATACATGAAAACAAATTTGACTATTGCTAACAAATAATCAGGGAGGATTTATGAGCTTAGAGGAATTATGGAGACAGAAAAGCGATCACCGGCTTGAGGTTGCAGCTAAAGAGCTTTCTAACTATACAGAAGAAGCTGAACAGGTAATTCGAGCCGAAATACGCAGGCGTGGTATGCCTGAACCACCAATATCTAAAAGAAGATTAAAACCTAACAAAGATACTAAATACTACAAAAGAATAAAAGAAACTTCTCTTGCTTTGTGTGAATTGTTAATAGGTTTGTTTGGCTTGTTAGTAGGTTTGCCTGTCTGGTTAGTAGGGGCTGCAATTTTATTAGTAACATTGGCAGGTCAAATTTCTGGAATAGTGGTTGGCTCTTTAATGATTTGGTCAAGTATTTCATCAGCCCTCAGAGGTCAAGCATCGTTCACCTACATATCAGGTTATCACAATCCATTACCTTTATTTAAATTCAATCCAGGTTTAGGTAACTTTTGCTTAGGCTGGGGAATACTTTATTCAGTAATAATAGCCTGGAGAAAAGAGCCAAGAGGCAAAGTATATTTTGTCTATGCTGCTATCTTTGGGATAGCCAACCTAATCGTAGGTTTATTAAACCTATTTACAATCCTTCAAAGTGATATTGGAATTCATCTATCAGGTTTACTTGCTTCGATTTTTTCTTTCTTTATGGGGTTGTCAATCGTGATTACTATCCTACAATCATGGGAAAGCAAAAAATAATTAATATCTGATATTTGAATCTCGAAAATTGGATGTTATCAGAGCCATAAACATCATCAATTACGGTAGGTTTGGAATAGCAAATATTTCTATCTGAATGCTAAAGATAAATTTTTATTTTTGGCATTATACATGAAAGCAATTTTGAATATTTCTGAAAAACAAAGGAGATAAAAATAATGCTAAGTTGGATATCTATCAAGCCTCTACTACAGTTGAAATTTGACTATATTTTATATATTCTAGGCATTTTGAGTTTTATAGCAGGAATATTATTATCCTCAAGACCTGTTTTTATTCCTCCGACGAAAGGTATACAAATTAAAGGTAATGATGAGCATGATGGCATAATTCATTTTGCCTTTTATATAGGATCTTTTTGCATATCACTTCCTTTCTTTAATTTCTTGTACACTTTAGCTAGTGAGTCATACACAAATAATTATCCGAATTTCGGTATGATTACTAGGTTTTTTGATTTTTCTTTCAGTATTAGTTTTGGTGATTTCTTATGTTTTAGTTTCCTATGTTTTAGTTTCTTATGTTTTATACAAATAATCTATCAAGGATTAATAGGAATTTTAGGAAAAATTAATAAACGCAAATCTTTACGACCAATATATTGTGATAAATGCAAAAAAGAACTCAAACTAATAAAATCGGTAGTTGATTTTTTAAATGAAAAACAAATCACCGCTATGCGAATTAAAAGTATTTATTTTGAGGCATGGTATTGTCAAAGCTGTTGTACAAAAATTGATCGTAATTCTATCCATCTACGGGGCTATGTTAGTTTATCAGATATATTTAAAACTTGTAGTCATTGTGGGGGATTAACCATGACTGTAACTTCTAGTGAAATTATAAGAAAGGCTACAACTGAAAATGAAGGACAAAGATTAGTTGTCTATACTTGCCGCCATTGTTCTCACCAGGACAAAAAAGTTGAAATAATTCCTATTGATACTGAGGGTGATTCAGGTGGTGTTGACTAATTACAAATGATATTTGCGATCGCAAATAATTTGATCTTGGTGACGCATAATGTCAAGGAATTTAGCCGGGTAAATGGTTTACAGTTTGAAGATTGGGAAGTTTAATTTTAATTTGCTTAAGTAGGTGGGCGTTAAAAATTGTCGTTGGGGCAAGGGAACAGGGAACAGGGAACTCTTAACTGGGAAGAGGTTTTCGGCAACTTTACTTTTTGTTACTTATGTCGGTTTTTTTCCGTTCACCTACTTATATTAAAAATATAAATGGCTCTACCGCTCCCTTGATGATATTTTCGGTAAAATATCCCTAACAAGCTTACACTGACTGGATTTGAGGTTTTAATATTTATATTTTCAAAAATAGGTGATTCCTACAGAGCGCAACGCTTACGCATATTAATTTAGATCAAACCCACAAATTTTAAAACGATTAGGAGAACCCATGATAGCTTAATTTATCTGCACCTGGTTTCAATATCTAGTTATGCCAAATCATGTTCCAATTAGAGTATATTAAAAAACAGTTGTCTTTTTAGTTTCCCAAATGAGCGACACCAAAAGAATAGACACAAACGCCTATGTGACAGTACAAGGGCAATATGCTGTAGTCAATGAAGGTTCTGGCTATGCCATTATCACTACTCACACAAAACAGGTAATTGCCCGCAATATCTCATCTTTCTTGGACTGCGTAAAAACTCTAGAGTATATCTTTAGTAATGCTGAGTCTCAAAATTCAGATCCAATCCAAACTTCTGCTTTTATTTATGAACCAGACACTCCTCCTAAATCAGTTCAGGAAAAAATTAATTATGAACCTAAAAAACTAGATGAACTAGATTTTGCTCTTATCAGAAGTCTAGCCTCGTATTTTGAAGAAATGAATGGTAAAATCCGCCATTACCGTAAAGATCATAATGCTTCAGAAGCAGAAGCAGATGTAATAGCGAGTTATTACCTCAAGACTGCTGGTATTATTAGGGGTGTTAAAACTGAAAAAGATTTGGTAGAACTGATCCAATATATAGAAAACCTCAAGGAAAAGGTTAGTATATACCAGCATAAAGATTATAACTATCGTTGGTCTACAAGTTTAGAAAAAAAGGTTCTAGCTAAATTAAGGAAAATAATGGATAGACTCAAAAATTAATTGAAAGACGTTATTACTACTAACCGCAAGCGGAAAGAGCTAAAGTCGCTTTGAGAAAGTAGAGATGTTTACCAAATTCAAACATCCCTACCTTTTGATTTTAATCTTTTATGAAACTGCTTGCGGCTGAACTAAATTTTCCACACCTTGAATAACAGTCGCAGATTCAATTTTGTCACCAGCTTTGAGTTTATCTAAAATCTCTCTCCCTTCAGTCAGATAACCAAATACAGCATAACGACCATCTAAAAGATTACGTCCTGCGGGGGTAAGTTCTGGTTCAAACAGAAAGAAGAAAACTTGAGAAGAACCACCATTAGGTTCATTTTCTGGCCGGGCCATAACTAAAGCGCCAAAAGAAGAAAAAGGTAAAACTGGCATATCTAAATAACGTCCAGATTCTTCGAGCGTAATACCGTAGGTTGGTTCTTTTTCACCTTGGACTAAAATCTCTAAAGGAATAGCCCGATATTTGCTAGTTTCCGGGTCAATAAAACCAACTTCTTGACCAACAGGATCTCCAGTTTGTAAAAAGTAAGATTCTTCCGAACGGGTAAATTCTAAACCATTATAAAAACCGCGTTGTACTAAATCTACAAAATTACCAGCAGTGACAGGGGCGCTATAGCCATCTACCACTACGGTAAGATCGCCTTTATTAGTTTTAAAAGCAATGGTAGCGCGTCCTTTGAGTTGGGGTAAATTACTGTACTCAGCCGGAACTGCAAAGGGAAATTCCTTGACCATTGATTCTTCTAACAAGCTGACAAGATCGAGTAATTTGGCTCTTCCCTCAAGAACTGCTTCCTTTCGCTTAGTTTTAACTATTTCTTGCAGTTCTGTTATCCCAGATTTCAATTCAGTCATCCAAGCTTGAGCTTGAGCTTGGCGTTCTTCCGGAATACTTGCTAATATTTGGGAAGGTTTATCGAGTATCCGCGATGCTTGCTTGAGATCATTATTAACCGCGCTCCACCGCTTATTCGCTCGCAGTTGGTTAGAAATGTCTTCTAAACTGGCTTGTAGTTTACGTACAGGTTGATTATCTATCGGGAGTGCATAGCGTAACAAGGCCTTTCCGTCGGTAATTGCGTTTCCCGCTGGTAAGCCGGCGTTACTAGTGGGAGTCCACCCAGCCGTACTTATGCCTAAAAATATTGTTAATAACAATATTAGTTTGAGACTGTTCTTCACCCAGGACTTTAATAAGTTCAACATCAAATTTCTCTTTCTTTAGTATCAAAGTGTTGATTGGAAGTAACTTATTGATTATCTTCCCACATTGGGAGTCTGGAGATTGAAGACAGTGGGGAAGCAAAAGAATTAGGTGAAGCACAGGAGTTGCAGGGGAGAATTTACCATGACCCATGACCTCTTCTTGAATAACTAACCATTAATGACCCTAGAAGGGTACAATGAATGCCGATTGTCTTGCAAAATTTGAAAGTTTCATGATCTCTAGTAACGACTTTCGACCTGGTGTTTCAATTGTATTAGATGGTTCGGTCTGGCGCGTGATAGATTTTCTTCATGTTAAGCCAGGTAAGGGTTCTGCTTTCGTGCGGACAACCCTGAAAAATGTCCAAACTGGGAAACAATTAGAAAAAACTTTTCGGGCTGGGGAAACTGTCCCCCAGGCTACTCTGGAAAAAGTAACGATGCAACATACCTATAAAGAAGGTGATGAGTTTATCTTTATGGATATGGAGACTTATGAAGAAGGTAGATTAACTTCAGCGCAAATTGGCGATCGCGTCAAGTACCTTAAAGATGGTATGGAAGTGAATGTGATTCGCTGGGGCGAACAGGTGCTAGAAGTTGAACTACCTAATTCTGTAGTCTTGGAAATTGTGCAAACAGATCCTGGTGTTAAGGGTGATACTGCCACAGGTGGTACTAAACCTGCAATTCTAGAAACTGGAGCAACTATCATGGTTCCCTTGTTTATTGCTCAAGGGGAGCGCATCAAAATTGATACCAGAGAAGATAAGTATTTAGGCAGGGAATAATTTTCCTATTTTTTTGATACCAACTGGGAGTAGTGAAGACTAAAACCCTTGGTAATCATGATTTGAATCCCTTTTTTATAGAGGGATTAAATCCCTGCCTTACTTAGAATTTTAATTTAACGGTTAGGTCGAGGTAAAATAATTGTGACATTAGACTTTAATGAAATCCGCCAACTACTGGTAACTATTGCCCAAACTGATATTGCGGAAGTTACACTCAAAAATAATGAGTTTGAATTAACGGTACGCAAAGCTATCAGTTTTAGCAATAATGCCCAAGGAATAGTTAGTGGTGTGGTGAGTGCTGGTGTAACCCATTTGGGATCTACAACTTCACCAGAAATGGTCATAAATAAAGTTGTGGATAATTCCATAATTCAACCTGCTGTTTCTCCTTCACCCATTAATCAAAAATTGGTTGAGGTATTATCTCCTATGGTGGGGACATTTTACCGCGCCCCAGCACCAGGAGAAAGTCCCTTTGTGGAGGTGGGCGATCGCGTCAAATCTAGTCAAAGTGTGTGTATTATTGAAGCAATGAAGCTAATGAACGAAATTGAAGCCGAAGTCTCTGGACAGGTGATGGAAATTTTAGTTCAAAATGGTGAACCAGTGGAATATGGTCAACCTTTGATGAGAATTAACCCCGATTAATTATTAAATAGGGAACAGGGAACTCTTAACTGGGAACTCTTAACTGGGAACAGGGAACAGGGTAACTGACTAAAGGGGATAATTTTTCTGAAAACTTTCCCGGGTGAGTGGTTGTTCTAATTCCACACCTTCACCACCTAAAACCTCCAAGGGTTTACCGTTGACTTCAATATAAACTTTAGCTTGAGGGTTTAAACTAGTAGCAGTATATACAACTTGTCCAATTCTTCCGATCATGGAACTGCTACCGCCACCGGTGGTAAAGTTTTCAGATAAGTTGACGTGAACATCATTATTTTCGGCTTTGAGTCCCAGTAGTTTGGTCCCCTGGGGAATAGTAGTAGAGTCTGTTCCTTGAGGAGGTCCGGCTAATAAAGTTTTAAATGCTGTTTCTAAAACTTGGTCCGGTTGGGTAGCAGCAATTTTCAGAGGTTGGGGAACTAAATCAAAACGATTTTCCTTAGACCTGAGCCAATATATATTAGCAGTTTGTTCATTACCCTGTTGGCTGTTCGATTCCTGTATTGGCTTTTTAATGATTTCCGAGGGGTTGGTAGGTGTGGGAGTATTGGCGCTCTGGGAAGAAAACCAAGCTACTCCACCGCTTACCGCTACCACTGCTACCGAAATGGCTGCTACTAGACCGGAAGAAATACTGTTAGTTCTTTGTTGGTCATTCATATCTAAAACCTAGTTGACTAAGGACTGAAATAGTATTCGTAATATAAGTATATAAGTAGCCTGTTTATAGAGGTTATATCTCTGGTACAAATCTTTGGCTTTGATTTATACATAAACTACTCTTGCTGGTTTTGCCCCTTTTCACTCCAATTGTAGAGTTATCCTTTGGGGTCTGTCACCTATCTCTTGATCTAAATTCCATGATTTCTTGAAAAAAGATTTAAATTAAAATTGGGCAAAATGTGGTAAGTAGGTTGGCGTGAAAAATTGTCGTTATGACAAGGGAACAGGGAACTCTTAACTGGGAACAGGGAACTCTTAACTGGGAACTCTTAACTGGGAACAGGGAAGAGGCTTCGCCGTGAGCGTCAGCCGAACGGTTTTGAGCAACTTTACTTTTCGTTACTTGTGTTGTTTTTTTCCATTCACCTACTTGTACAAGTCAGTTGGTGACAAATATTAGTTATTTTACCAGCTTAAAAAGTATAATTTATGTTTTTTTCACCCAGGGGCGCGGAGGCGCAGAGGGTAAGAGTTAGGGTAAAAGTTTAAGAAATGTAATTTTTGCAGGTTTCCTGAAAAATAAGTTGACTAGTTATAGTATAATTCATGAATCCCTCTGATGTGGTGGCTATGGTTGTTACTGCTTCGACCTGCAAGATTACCTGGGAACTCTTACCTGAAGATTTTGTTTTAGAAGATGAACCTGTGGATAATGTCAATCAACCCTCTTTAGCTGCGGCGCTAACCGAAAGTCTACAATTGGCGGGGAAACTACCAGAAACAGCCCTGGCTACGACTAATTATGGCATCTGTGCTACAGTTAACAACAAAATTGTGATCAAAGCACCTGATTGGGCTTATATACCGAAAATTACCGTATCTAGAGAGCAAATACAACGTAGTTATACTCCTCACAAACAGGGTGAAATACCGATTGTGGTGATGGAATTTCTTTCGGATACAAATGGGAGTGAATATTCCAGTAAACGGACTTTTCCCCCCGGTAAATGGTTTTTTTATGAAGAAGTTTTAAAAGTTGCCAATTACCTGATTTTTGCACCTGACACGGGCATTTTGGAGGTACATCGGTTACAAAATTCGGGAAAATATGAATTACGTTCTCCTGATGAAAATAACCGTTATTGGTTAGAGGAGATGGAATTATTTATTGGTGTGTGGTCAGGAAAGCGCGAAAACCGTGATGGTTACTGGTTGCGCTGGTGGGATAAACAGGGTAATTTGTTATTGTGGGGGTTTGAGTCGGTTGAGCAGGAACGACAAGAAAAGGAAGCTGCTTTACAACGTTTAGCAGAATTGGAGAAACGATTGCGAGATGCGGGAATTGAAGTTTAAACTAAGTAGGTGAACGGAAAAAAAACCGACATAAGTAACGAAAAGTAAAGTTGCCCAAAACCTCTTCCCAGTTAAGAGTTCCCTGTTCCCTTGTCATAACGACAATTTTTAACGCCCACCTACTTAGATTCTGTTTCCAAGGATAATCCTCAAAAAAAATTTTTAGATCGCTTCGTTCCACTACCCTCTCAAGGGTAAAAAAAAGAAGAGCAAAGAGCAAAAGCGCAAGAGTGCAAAGGGCTACTAAGTCCACGCAGCACCACAGACAACACGAAAACCGACGTTGCTGCTGCCGAAGCCCACATCAAAAGAGTTACGACGCGCCGAACGGCAACTTTCAGGAATATCGTACCAAGAACCGCCGCGCAGCACCTTATTATTACCGCTTTGACTTGTCCAAATACTACCATCTTTAGGCGCATCTATATAATTATCATGCCAATCGTCTTGACACCATTCCCAGACATTCCCGTGCATATCGTATAATCCAAAAGCATTAGGGGGAAAACTACCTACATCTGTTGTTTGTCCAAGATATTTACCTTTTGGCTCAGAAGCATAGGTGTCAGTTCCATTATAGTTAGCTAACTCAGTTGTAATCGTTTCCCCAAAATGAAAGGGTGTAGTCGTCCCCCCACGACAAGCATATTCCCATTCTGCTTCGCTGGGTAGACGATATTCCCGTCCTGTCTTTTGACTCAACTTTTGACAAAACTCTACAGCATTATTCCAAAATACTTGTTCTACAGGACGTTTTGCTCCTGATAAACTAGAGGGATTGTAACCCATGATTTGTTGGTACTGTTCTTGAGTCACAACAAATTTACCCATAGAAAAACCAGGTACATTTACCTGATGTTGTGGACTTTCACTTTCACTCCGACCTTTTTCTGATGCTGGTGAACCCATCATAAAAGAACCACCAGGGATTTGTACCATTTCCAGGGTGATACCATTACTTAAATCTTCTTTAAAATATTTAGCTTGATGATTCTCTTGATTAACTATTTTCCCTGTTTTGTTAACTGTTTTAGTTGTAAATGTAACTGTTAATAATTCAAGTAGTTTAGGTTGTACTTGTTTAGGTTGTACTGTAGGCTTCAATATCTGACTAAATACAACAGTAGTAACTAAACCTGTTCCTCCTAAACCAGCATAAATTAAAAATTGTCTGCGTTTTATAGGAGGTGAGTTTGACCCTGAAGGATTTCCAGATGTTTTTCTATTTTCCTCCTGAAGTTTTTGATATTCAGCTTCTTTTTTAGCAATAATTGGCTGTTCTATTTGCAATATTTCCTGTTCACTGAGTTGCAAAGAGATTTGTAGTTTTTTGAACTTATTTCTACTTGCTTGATGAAAGGGATATTCTTTCTCAATTTTTGCTGAAAATTCCCGTTGATACTGCTCTAAATTTTGCTGATGTTGTTGACGAATTCTTTCAGCCTGTTGTTCTCTTCTGATTCTCTCTTCTTCTTCGCGTTTTCTATATTCTGCTTCTTTCTGAATAAAAATTGGTTGTTTTATTCCTGATACTTCCTCTTCACTGAGTTGCAGAGATTTTTGTAAATTAGATAAATTATCAATACTTTTTTGATTTAGAGGAAACTGTTGTTCAACTTCTTTTAAAACAGCCTGTCGGTATTCTTCTTGTTTACGATTATTTTCTTTAATCTTTTCAGCAAGTTCAAGTATCTGTGTTGGTGACATAGTATCCTCACCTCTAGATGAACCAGGAGATTCAGGATTAGGAACAGGTTGAGAAATTGGTAATAGTGTTGAATTATTTTTTTTAATTGCAATTCTTTTAATAGCCGATACTGCATCTAAATCAGCACGAGACACGCCTAAAACTCTAATCCATATTTGTTCTGCTAACTCAAAATTTCCAGCATTTTCGGATAAGGATGCCTGTAATTTTAATGATTCAACATCTCTCATTGTAGCAGATTGCTCCAACAAGATATAATACATTTTATATGGCGGTTCTGCCTTGAGATAGGGATTTTGAATTTCTTTTTGATATCTAGTATTTAATTGAGGAACAGCAGAATTGAGATATCTATCTAATCGTTCCACAGTGGCACAATTAGCTTCACCATGTAATCTTAAACCTGTTAATAATGTATGTGTAAATGAACCATGTTGTAATTCGGTAATTTCCCAAGATTTTTGGTTAGCAGCACAGGAATAAAAGGTAATTACTCCTTGATGCTTCTGTTCACCTATTCCTAAACCACTACGACTTCTTTCTTCTCGACAAGCATCTAATAACAAAACTACATTATCAGCACGACTACGACGCAATCTTTCAGTAATGTATTCAACGGAAATAGCTGTATGTTCAATATCACCAGGATCACTATCTGCAAGCATTAAATAATCTTTGTCAGCATGACGCATACCATGTCCAGCAAAAAAGAACCATAAATTATCCTCTGGTTTTAATAGGGGTTGTTCAAATTGTGCTTGTAAAAATCGCCGCAACCGTCCGTAAGTTGGTTGAGTGGGAATTGGTGGACTGGTGTTAATAGCTGGAGAGTCCTCTGTAAACAAAAACACCTGATCAAATTTGGCTTCTTCCCGAAACCAAGCGGCCATTGCTTCTGCATCCCGTTTAGCAAAGTTGAGGGCTTGCAGGTTATCATATTGATTAATACCGATACTAATTGCCCAATTCTTACCCATTAGAAAGCTCCGAAAATTCAATATGCGTGAGTTGAAACCTTTGTAGAGACGTTTTTTGTAGAGACGTTTTTTGTAGAGACGTTCTTTGTAGAAACGTTTTTTGTAGAGACGTTCTTTGTAGAGACGTTCTTTGTAGAGACGTTCCATGGAACGTCTCTACAATCTTTATCGGAGAGGTCTATTTTAATCAGATATATTTTCATCTATGATTGTCGCTTGAATTTAAAGGTCAGACTGCCTTTACCGCCTACTTTTCCCCCTGTTCCGAATAAACTCAGTTGTCCTTCTCCATTCACTTCTACAGAAACTTCCACTTCGTCTAGGCGGATTTTAGAGTCAGGATCATCTGCTTCATCTAAACATTCTCGCATAGCTTGTATAAATCCCCTCATTTCCTGCTTGAGTTTTGTGACTTCAACTTTACGCCTAGTAATTACTAATTTGTCTTTTTCTTTGGTAAATATTATTTGTTCTTCTGTAGTTTTACCTCCTAATAATCCACCTGTATCACCACTACTTCTAGCACCGCTAATGGTCGTCGTTGAGGTTTCCGCGACTTCTTCAGTAATAATCCATAAACTGTCTGGGGTAGGAAATTCTGCTGACATAAAACTTACTACTTGTATGGTTACAAAAATAAATTACCACAAATGGTCATATTTATCAAAGGGCGGGCAAGATGCCCACCATACAAGATTTGAGTCTTGACTTGATATGGCGGGCAAGATGCCCACCCCACAAGGTTGGAGTCTTGACTAGCTATGGCGGGGAAGATGCTTACCATACAAGGTTGGAGTCTTGACTTGATATGGCGGGCAAGATGCCCACCCCACAAGATTTGAGTCTTAACCTGCTATTGCGTCTTTAATCCATTGTTGTAATGTATTAACGACTTCTTCAATGGCTATTTCTTGAGATTCACGAGTTGCGCGTTTGACTATTTCGACTTTACCATTTGTAATGGCGCGACCGGTGACAATTCTGAAGGGAATACCAATTAAATCCGCATCTTTGAATTTAACACCCGCTCGTTCATCTCTATCATCTAATAAGGTTTCTACTCCTGCTTGATTAAGTTCTGTGTAAAGTTTTTCAGCAACGGCGATTTGTTGAGCATCTTTAATGTTAGGAATAGTGATAATGGCGTGATAGGGGGCGATCGCTATTGGCCAAATTATGCCATCTTTATCATAAGATTGTTCTACCGCTGATTGTGCTAACCGTGACACACCCACACCATAACAACCCATAACTAAAGGCTTTTCTTCCCCTTGTTCATTGGTATAAGTTGCACCCATAGCTTGAGAGTATTTTGTACCCAGTTGGAAAATATGACCAGCTTCGATACCTCTAGCTGTTTGTAGGCTTTGGTTTGGGTCATGCACAGAGCGATCGCCTGGTCTAGCCTTACGAATATCTACGGTTATTGCAGGTAATGTAAATTGCTCACCCCAATTTGCACCAACCACGTGGAAACCGCTAGTATTAGCACCGGTGACAAAGTTCTTTAACTCCACAGCAGTTTTATCTACCAACCGGACAAACTGAGAATTTACCTGTTTATTAACCCCAATATAATCATCAGCAATATCAGGTGCAATATAACCTAAAGGTAAAGATTTAGCTTGCCATGTTGCTTGAGCTTCAACATTTGGTACAGTTAAAGTCAGAATCGTTTTAGCACCAAATCCAGGAGCTAATTTAGTTAATTCATTTTGTAATTTAACTTCGTTAATTTCCTGATCTCCACGAATACTAATCAACACCAAAACCGTTAAACCATTATCATAAACAGTTTGATATAAAACGTTTTTGACCACTTGGGTAGGAGAACATTTTAAGAAACTACAAAGTTTTTCAATGGTATCAGTTCCCGGAGTTTCCCGTTGCTCGTAACTTGTAAAAGGTGAAATTTCCGCTGCTGCTGGTAAAGAAACCGCTTTTTCTACATTGGCTGCATATTTACCATCTTCAGTATAGAGAACCTCGTCTTCTCCTGCATCTGCTAACACCATAAATTCGGTAGAACCAGAACCACCAATAGCGCCAGAATCAGCTTCCACAGCCCGAAAAGCTAAACCAGAACGCCGCAACATATTACTATAAGCAGTATACATTTCCCGGTAAGTTTTCTGCAAACTTTCCTCATCAGCATGGAAAGAATAACCATCCTTCATAATAAACTCTCGTCCGCGCATTAAACCAAACCGGGGACGAATTTCATCACGAAATTTAGTTTGGATTTGATATAAATGTACAGGTAATTGACGATATGAACGAATCATATCACGAGCAACAGTAGTAATTACTTCCTCATGAGTTGGACCTAATCCTAATTGTTGTTCTCTTCTATCAACCAAAGAAAACATAATTCCTTCAGCCTTAGTATAAGTATCCCATCTTCCCGACTCTTGCCATAATTCCGCCGGTTGTAACTGCGGTAATAAACATTCTTGTGCGCCAGTAGCATTCATTTCTTCGCGCACAATTTGAGAAACCTTTTGCAAAACTCGCCACATTAGGGGAAGATAAGCATAAATCCCACTACCAATGCGACGGATATAACCAGCACGGAGTAGTAATTTATGGCTAGGGATTTCCGCATCAGCCGGATCATCTCTTAGTGTAACAAATAACATCTGTGATAATCGCATTGTTTTTACCTTTACTTACTAACTTTTCAAATCGCGTAGGTTTAAAATGTTTCCACGTCAGAAGAAAATAGGGAACAGGGTGCAGAAAATGTTTATCTATTACCTATTACCCATTACCTATTACCAATAAAATGTATCAAGCCCAACCACCTTTAGAATTTATCCCGCCCGCTTTTAACCCTTTATTGTTAAAATTGGTACATTTAGTTTTACCTAACTGGATGCAGTGGAAAACACCCATTAGCAACATTGAAGCAAACAACGTTGAAACTTTAGCCAATTGCTATCAACGATTTCAGGATGGTAAAATCCGGTTTATGTTAGCATTTCGTCATCCGCAAACAGCAGACCCGCTTTGTTTAACTTATTTACTGTCCCAAATCTTGCCTAAAGTAGCACGAATTGGGGGTATACAGCTACAATATCCACCTCATGCTCATTTTATCTATGATCGGGGCATTCCCCTCTGGGCAGGAGATCATGTAGGTTGGGTCATTTCCCATTTGGGGGGAACTCCCATTCAACGTGGTAAAGCTGACTGGACTGGGTTGCGTTCTGCGCGAGATTTGTATATTAATGGTCAGTTTCCCATGGCTGCTGCGCCGGAAGGTGGTACAAATGGTTTATCAGAGATTATTAGTCCTTTAGAACCGGGTATAGCCCAGATGGGTTTTTGGTGTGTAGAGGATTTACAAAAAGCCGGAAGAGAAGAGGAAGTTTTAATTTTACCAATTGGGATTAAATATAGTTATGTGAATGAGCCTTGGGATAATATAGCAAATTTATTAACTGAATTAGAAGCAGCCAGTGGTTTATTGATAAATCAGGAAAAAACAGAGGCTACTTTTACTGTACTTTATCCCCGATTATTAAGTTTAGCCGAACATTTGTTAGGGATAATGGAGCAATTTTACACTAAGTTCTATCATCAAAAATTACCAGATGAAAAAATTACCAATGGGGAAATTACAGATAGAAATGAGGCTTTAGCTTATCGGTTACAATCTGTGATGAATATTGCTTTATTTATTGCAGAACAATATTTTGATTTACCATCTAGAGGTCATTGGAATGATAGATGTAGACGAGTAGAACAAGCCGGTTGGAATTACATATTTAGGGAAGATTTTAAGGATCTTAAATTAATATCAACCATTGAGAAAAGTTTAGGAGATAGAATTGCTGAAGAAGCAAATTTTCGGATGTGGCACATGAGATTAGTTGAGAGTTTTGTAGCTGTTTCTGGAACTTATATCCGCGAAAAACCAACGGTGGAAAGATTTGCCGAAACAACTTTACTTTTATGGGATATGGTTAATAAAATTAAGGGAAATATGACCTTAAATCGTCCCCAATTGGGTAAGCAGCAGGTGAAGATAACTGTGGGTGAACCGATTTCTGTTTCTGAACGTTATCCTGTTTATAAAAGTAGTCGAGTTGCTGCTAAACAATGTGTGGCTGAGTTGACGAGTGATTTACAACAAGTTTTAGAGGGTTTGATAGATACAGTGGCTAATATACAGCAGTTCCCGGTATTATGAAGTACAGATATTAATAATAAAACTCTTGTGGTGCGGGCATCTTGCCCGCATAAAGTGTATCTCACTCAAAGCTACTTGCTGTATAATGAGAATATAATTCTCTTATAATTTTAGCTCAATTTATAAATTTCTCCCCTATCAACTAATATCTCTCCTCTCAATAAATCCTTCACAGTTGCTAATAAAGTCCGTCGAGAATCTACCTCAAATAACACAGATATTCTATCAATACCTGCCTCACCTGGTGGGTTAAGTTTAGCAACACATACCTGTTGATGTTGAGTATCTAGAGAACGGTAACTTTCTTGATGTTGAAGAGTGCTAGAAGTCATTCTTCCCCAAGCATCAAAAGCTATTTCCGTTTGTGTCATATCAGCTAATTCACCAATATCTAAACGAATTTCTGTTTGTCCATTATTTGCTGTTTGTAAAGTTAACCATTCTTGACGTTGACAAGGATATTTGTCACCTTTAGTAAATAAATGATGATAAATATAACTTTTGCTGTAACTTTCCCATAAACGAATTGCGTAACTATGACGTAAAAAATCATCTATTTCAGTAATTTGTGTTATTGCTAATGCACCATGAGAGACAGCATCAAAAGGTTTATTTAGTTTTACCTTAGCTTTACCAAAATAAGATATAATTAGTTGTTGAACTGCGGGAATTAAACAACTTCCTCCCACCAATAAAACCTGTTCAATATCATTTTTACTAATACCCTTTCGCAAAGCAGAAGCTAAAACCTCATCTAAAGTATTTCGTAACTGTTGTAAAAACTGTCTATATTCTAAAATTTCCTCTAATTTTTCACGATTAATTTTTAACTCATAGGACATAAAAGATTCATCATCAAACCAACTTTCAGCCACAGATTGATTTTTTGATAATTGAATCTTTAACCGTTCAGCAATTTCTAATAAATTCTGATAACCAATTTTTCCTACTTGTTCCGCTGTTAAATTTTGAGAACGTAAATAATCATCAACTATCCAAACATCAATATCTTCCCCACCTATGTATGCTTCCGACTTAGCTAAAACTTCAGCACTTAAATTTCCATTATTATCAGAATTTGCAACAGTTCTCACTAAACTTAAATCAAGAGTTCCCCCACCAAAATCTACTACTAAAATTAACTTACCAGGGTGTTTTATAGCATATCCTAAAGCCGCAGCAGTAGATTCATCAACGATAGATACCTTTGGAACATTTAACTTTTTTCCTAAATCTCGAAACCAATCTAAATAACGCTCAAAAGCACCAACGGGAACAGTAAAAATCAAATGACTAGGCTCGATATTTTGCTGTTTAATTTCTGTCCAAATAGTTTGCATAAATAACTCACAAACAGAGACAGTATGATAATTTATACCATCAATTTGGATTGCTGGTGGTTGATAATCTCCCGCCAAATCGCGTTTAAACTTTTTAAATAACCGTTCAGGAGGATAACTTTGAGAAAGTCCTAAACGTTGACTTCTCACACCTTCACCTAATATAATATTATTACCTGGTTTAATAAACATTAAACTAGGAATAACAGGATATTCTACTCTTTCACCATCAGGATTGACACCCAAAAATAAACGGGATAAATTAGGAAAACGTAAACTTTTAGGTTGTTGAGTATCAGCCTCCAAAATACTGATTACAGTATTACTTGTACCAAAATCAATTGCAATAGTTGTCATAATTATTAATCATATTGTGGTTGTCTTGTGGAGCAGGCATCTTGCCTGCTATTATCATCTTACCTGCTATTATCATCTTGCCTGCTATTATCATCTTGCCTGCTATTATCATCTTACCTGCTATGATATTTGTATATTTGGGCGGGCAGGATGCCCACCCCACAAGATTGTATAATAATTGTATAATAATTGTATGATAATTTAATTATTATTAAACCCTGCTGGTAAAGTGCGACTAACTTTTGCAGGATAGAGAACTTTATCACCATCCTGATAACCAATAAAACGAATATTTGGGCGGGCAGGATGCCCACCCCACAAGATTGTATATTAATTGTATAATAATTGTATGATAATTTAATTATTATTAAACCCTGCTGGTAAAGTGCGACTAACTTTTGCAGGATAGAGAACTTTATCACCATCCTGATAACCAATAAAACGAATATAGACTAATTCCCCCTCTTGAATTTCATCACTATCAGCTTGATGTAATTGGGGATTATAATTAACCTGTTCCCAAGTTTCCCCAATAACAGTATAACCCCAATTGGTAATTAGATTATCTAAAGCTGTAAATAGAGAAACCAGGTTTTTAGCTGGTAACTCTGGTTTAGCTAAAGCCATTTTTTTAACTGTAGGATAGTTAGCGAGTAAAGTTTGTAAGTGGGTAAAAGTTTCCTGTTGAAAATCAGTTTGTAATTGTTGAGATTGTTGTTTTAATTCCTCCCTAAGTCGTTGACATTGAAATTCTAACTCTTTAATCTTCTGTTCTGTGTCTGGAGAAGTTACAGATTCATTATTAATAGGTATATCTTGATTATTTGCTGGGAATAAAAACCGCAGAATAAGATAAACAATGATTACGAGAATTACAGCAAAAGCGACTTGATTAATTTGTGCTAACATATTGTTTTTTTAGTCCAATACAGAATATATTGTAGGGTGCGTTAGGTGCAAACCGTAACGCACCGTAATAAATGGAGATAGTATATTGTAGGGTGCGTTAGGTGCAAACCGTAACGCACCGTAATAAATGGAGATGGTGCATTACGCTATCACTAATACACCCTACTTATAGAGGAATTATTGTTGTTGTAAAGATTGATTTTCGGAAATTGTGATTAACTCATCATCTTGATAATATTCCGGTAACAATTCCTGAGATTCTATTTCTCCCAAGGATTTTTCTAACCCCTTTGTTGTTTCCACACAACTAGAACCAGTGACATTTAAAACCCGTTCCACAACTTTACCATCTTTACCAATGCGATATTCAATCTTTTGATATTCAGCCATAATGATTTTTCCTTTTTAATAAGGTCAATAAATCAGAAATTAAACCCATCTACCAACAATAACCCGCAGCGTACCATCTGCTAAAACTTCCTCTTCCTCCACATTAAAACCCTCAGTTTGAATTGTTTCCATCAAAGTTTTATGAGCGTATCTTTGACTAATATGATTAACAAACTCCTGCTGATTAATTTTCGCACCCCAAAAATCAGCCACTAACTCATAACCTTCTCCATTTTGACGAAAACCCAAATCATAACCATTAGATTGCTTAATAACATATTCAGCATTAGTTTTATCACCCATATAACCGCGAACTTGAGTATTTTGTTCAACCTGATAACCCAACTCCTGCAAAACCTCAAGCAAAACTTCACCCTGCTTAATTTGCACCTTGATAGTTGTAAAATGAGACATAAAAAATCAACTCCTATAAAAATCTCTCCAAAACCTCTTCCCTCCGCGTCCTCTGTGCCTCTGTGGTTCGTTAAAAAAATATTGAATTTAATCCACCTCCAAAGGACCCAAACCCTGCTGCTGAGAATAAACCTTCAACTCCTCAATTAACAGCGTATCAATAGAAGCCGTTCTTGCGCCAGCTTCCGCAGCCCAGCGTTTTAAACTAGTAATTTGTTCCTTAGCAATAGCCGCCAAAGGAACAGTTTCCGATACCGCAGCTAAAATATCTTCCGTGCTAAAATCCCGCCTATTACCATCAATTAAACTACCAAAAGCGCGGTGCATACCATCAATAATTACCTGTTGAATTTCCGCACCGCTAAAATTTTCGCTATGACTTGCAAGTTTCTGTAAATCAAAATCTCGCAGTCGGGAAGGACGGATTTTTTGCAAGTGGACTTTAAAAATATCATGACGTTCTTTTTCCGTAGGTAAATTTAAAAAGAAAATTTCATCAAATCGCCCTTTCCTTAATAACTCCGCTGGTAATATTTGCACATTATTAGCAGTAGCCACCATAAACACCGGACTAGTTTTTTCTTGCATCCAGGTAATGAGTGTACCAAATACCCGGCGCGATGTGCCAGAGTCACCATCTGTACCACTATTAATATTACCAAAAGCCTTATCTACTTCATCCATCCATAATACACAGGGTGATATTGCTTCTGCTAATTGTATCATTTGCCGAATGCGACTTTCACTTTCTCCCACTATACCCCCAAATAATCTCCCCACGTCTAAACGTAACAGTGGTAAACGCCATTCATGGGCGATAGTTTTAGCCGATAATGATTTACCTGTGCCTTGGATTCCTACTAATAAAACGCCTTTGGGGTTGGGTATTCCATAACGTCTTGCTTCTTCGGTAAAAGCATCTTGACGCATTCTTACCCACTGTTTGAGATTTTCCAAGCCACCGACGTTTTTTAATGATTCATTGGCCGTGTAAAATTCTAAAATTCCGGTTTGTTTAACTGCTTGTTTTTTCTCTTCTAAAACTCTATCAATATCTGTTTCGTTAACTTGTCCTTTGGCTGCTAAAGCGGCGGCTAAAACTCTTCTAATTCTCGCCCGACTTAATCCTTGACAGGCTTTGATTAATTGTTCTTTTCCTAGTCCATTTAAGTTAAGTTTTTCCGGGACTATTAATTGCTGAATTAAATAATCAATTTCTTCGATGTTGGGTAAGGGAAAATCAATAACTGTAACTTCTTCTTGTAGTTCTGGGGGAATGGTTAATATATGACTAGTGAGGATGAGGGTTTGGCGTGTGCGTTTCAGTTGACGGGTGAGGTTTTTGATAGCCCGAATTACGGGAGCATTTTTTTCTGTTTCGGAGTTTTTGAGGATAAAATGTATGTCTCGCAATACAAAAATTGTGGTTGTATTTTCTGAGGTTTTGGTAATTCTTGATAATGCACCCATGACTGAACCTTTATCACTTCCATTATCATCCCAACCGGTGACGATATCCCATAATAATAGTTGTCGTGGTGTCTGGGATATTTGGGTGAGTTGTTGGAGGACTTGTTCTATTGGTTCTTCTTCGACTCCGACTATATATAGTAGGGGATAGCGGGCGCGAAGCATGAGGTCTATTTGTTGGAGTAGTTGTTGATGGGGGTTATTCATTATGTATAAATGGGGGGATTAGTTGTTAGTTTATTGGGTTTTTATTTCGCGCCAAGTCGCAAAGGAGCAAAGACGCAAAGAAGAAAATTTTTTGTCTGATAGCGAAGCGTGGCGTTAGCCATATCAGGATAACCAAGATTTGAGGATGTACAGGATGTGATTGTTTGATTATCGGTTAGTTGTTATTATTCATGATTAGTTAATGGTTGGTTTGATGTATGCTGTATTTAAAATAGCATATTTAGGGCATTTCGTTATTTGTTTACATAATTTTAAGATTGTCAGAATCAGGATATCCAGGATTTGAGGATGTACAGGATGTGATTGTTTGATTATTGGTTAGTTGTTGATGATTAGGATAGAGGAAAGTAAATAAATATTTATGAAGTGAGATAGAAGATTATTATCAGAATCAGGATGTCCAGGATTTGAGGATGTACAGGATGTGATTGTTTAATTATTCGTTAGTTGTTGATGATTAGGATAGAGAAAAGTAAATAAATATTTATGAAGTGAGATGGAAGATTATTGTCAGAATCAGGATGTCCAGGATTTGAGGATGTACAGGATGTGATTGTTTGATTATTTGTTAGTTATTGATGATTAGGATAGAGAAAAGTAAATAAATATTTATGAAGTGAGATGGAAGATTATTGTCAGAATCAGGATGTCCAGGATTTGAGGATGTACAGGATGTGATTGTTTGATTATTTGTTAGTTATTGATGATTAGGATAGAGAAAAGTAAATAAATATTTATG
This sequence comes from Anabaena sp. FACHB-1391, assembly GCF_014696755.1. Lineage (NCBI taxonomy): Bacteria > Bacillati > Cyanobacteriota > Cyanophyceae > Nostocales > Nostocaceae > Anabaena > Anabaena sp. FACHB-1391. Next base: position 84,200 of record NZ_JACJQS010000018.1, read on the forward strand.
AAGTGAGATGGAAGATTATTGTCAGAATCAGGATATCCAGGATTTGAGGATGTACAGGATGTGATTGTTTAATTATTCGTTAGTTGTTGATGATTAGGATAGAGAAAAGTAAATATTTCTAAAGCGAGATGTCAGAATAAATACATAAACACCAGTCATTAACCATCAAATAACAATCCTGTCAATCCTATAATCCTGGTTATCCTGATTCTGACAAAAAAATTTTTCTCGCTACGTGAGATAGGTAAGACAAGAAAAGAGCAAGAGGGAAAAAGCGCATAGTGCTATTAAGTCCTCGCCGCACCACTACATACAACCCGAAAACCAATATTGTAGCTGAGGTCGACGAGGCCGTAGTAGTCGCGATAAGCAGAACGGCAATCCTCAGGAAAGTAGTTCCACGAACCACCGCGCAGCAGATATTCATCACTACTTGATATATTATTTAACCATGCGCTTCCATCTGTAGGCGCATTTATATAATTCTCATGCCAATCGTCTTGACACCACTCCAATACATTGCCGTGCATATCATATAATCCAAAATTGTTAGCTACTCCAAAGCTGCTTACTACTGTTGTTTCTGTTCGGTAAATTCCTTCAATCTCATCGCCATAAGTATCGTTACCATCATCGCCATAAGTATCGTTACCATCATCGCCATAAGTATAGTTACCATTATAGTTAGCTAAATCCGTTGTAATCGTCTCTCCAAAGTGAAATGGTGTGGTAGTTCCGGCTCTACAAGCATATTCCCATTCAGCTTCACTAGGTAATCTGTAGGTTTTTCCTGTTCTTTCGCTTAACAGTTTACAGAATTTAACCGCATCATTCCAACTAACGCTTTCAACAGGGCGGTTTTCACCTTGGAAGTAAGAAGGGTTAGTTCCCATAATAGCTTGATATTGTGCCTGTGTTACTGCATATTTTCCCATGAAGAAGCCTGGAACAGTCACTTGATGTTGGGGACTTTCATCATCCCTTCTTCCCTCTTCATTTTCTGGTGAACCCATCATAAAAGTACCACCAGGAATTGCAGCCATTTCTAATGTCACACCATTACCCAAATCTTCTATAAAATATCTAGCTACACAGGGCTGACGCTGAATAATTTTGCCATATTTGTTAGTTGTGACTACTTCAATTTGTTCTAGTTTAAAACCTAGTTGATTAAAATTTTCTAATATTTCCTTAATTTTTGGTTTTGTTCTAGTTATTATTAAATAAGCCGCATTTTTAATATCCCAAGATTCATCTTTTAAACCTTCAATTACTAAATCTAAACCGTGTTCTCCATAATTCACAGCTTGCTCAAGTGCAGCAATTCTCACCTTTGCATCTGGATTTTGCAACCGCAATTTTACCCCTTCAATACCACCTAAAACCGCCGCACCTTCTAGTGATAGACTATTACCACCAAGCACAGCATCGTATTCTCGCGGTTGTTGTGGATGATTCATGATTCGTTAATGGTTGGTTGGATGTATGCTGTATCTAAAATAGCATATTTAGGGCATTTTGTTATTTGTTTACATAATTTTAAGATTGTCAGAATCAGGATGTAAGGTTACTGAGCGACTTGTACTGAGCTTGTCGAAGTAAGTCGAGATAATATCCAGGATTTGAGGATGTACAGGATGTGATTGTTTAATTATTCGTTAGTTGTTGATGATTAGGATAGAGAAAAGTAAATAAATATTTATGAAGTGAGATAGAAGATTATTGTCAGAATCAGGATGTCCAGGATTTGAGGATGTACAGGATGTGATTGTTTAATTATTCGTTAGTTGTTGATGATTAGGATAGAGGAAAGTAAATATTTCCAAAGCGAGATGTCAGAATAAATACATAAACACCAGCCATTAACCATCAAATAACAATCCTGTTAATCCTTTAATCCTGGTTATCCTGATTCTGACAAAAAAATTTTTCTCGCTACGCGAGAGAGATAAGACAAGAAAAGAGCAAGAGGGAAAAAGCGCATAGTGCTATTAAGTCCTCGCCGCACCACTACATACAACCCGAAAACCAATAAAGTCGTTGCTGTAGGCGAGGTTGTAGTCGTCGCGATAAGCAGAACGGCAATGTCCAGGATTGAAGAACCACGAACCACCGCGCAGCAACTTTTTGGCACTTAATCTTGTCACAGCACTACCATTTGTAGGCGCGTTATTATAGCTATTTACCCAATCATCCAAACACCACTCCCAGACGTTTCCGTGCATATCATATAATCCAAAAGCGTTAGGGGGAAAAGGGCCTACATCTGTAGTTTGTTTACGATACTCACCTCTTGGAGCAGAAGCGTAAGTATAATTACCATGATAGTTAGCTAAATCCGTTGTAATCGTCTCTCCAAAATAAAAAGGTGTGGTAGTTCCGGCTCTACAAGCATACTCCCATTCAGCTTCACTAGGTAATCTGTAGGTTTTTCCTGTTCTTTCGCTTAACAGTTCACAGAATTTAACCGCATTATTCCAATTAACCCTTTCCACAGGGCGATTACTACCTTTTAAAAAAGAAGGGTTATTCCCCATGATCGCTTGATATTGTTTTTGTGTCAATTGATATTTCCCTATGAAGAAACCTGGAACAGTAACTTGATGCTGGGGACTTTCCCAATCTTCTTTTCCCGCTTCATTTTCCGGTGATCCCATCATAAAAGTACCACCAGGAATTGCAGCCATTTCCAATGTCACACCATTACCCAAATATTCCATAAAATATCTAGCTATACGGGGCTGTCGTTGAATGATTTCCCCAAATTTATTAACTGTTACTACTTCAATTTTTTGTAGTTTAAAACCTAATTGACGAGGATTTTGTAATATTTGCTTAATTCTTGGTTCTGTTCTGTCACTTAATATTAAATAAGCCGCATTTTGAATATCCCAAGATTCATCCTTTAAACCTGCAATTACTAAATCTAAACCCTGTTCTCCATAATTCACAGCTTGCTCAAGTGCAGCAATTCTCACCTTTGCATCTGGATTTTGCAACCGCAACTTTACCCCTTCAATACCACCTAAAACCGCAGCACCTTCTAGTGATGGACTATTACCACCAAGCACAGCATCGTATTCTCGCGGTTGTTGTGGATGATTCATGATTCGTTAATCGTTGGTTTCATGTATGCTGTATCTAAAATAGCATATTTAGGGCATTTCGTTATTTGTTTACATAATTTTAAGATTCAAAATATTATAAACTTGCTTGTGCTATGTTGGTTTGGCTGAGATTAAAAAATTTAGCCTATCAAACAGGTCAAACTATTTATAAAATCAAGCACAATTTACTGTCTAATTATTTAATTCAGCCACTAAAACGTCCAGATGTTCAAATGTATTTGGTCTGATTTAAAATCATCCGCTTCCTTCTGTAGCGATCGCTGGTGCCAGTTGCGTAAGTCTTGGCTCCTTGCCTTGCTATAACGATTATTTTTAACACCAACCTACTTAGTTCGATTAAATTGTATACTAAACTCAAAATCAAATTGAAAAAGGCTCTCAAAAAATGGTTAAAGAGGAAAAACTGCCTTTAGCAAAGCCAGAGATAGCAGTTCACAACCAACAAATCAACCAAAATTCTCAAACCTCTATTGAATATTACAATCGCATTAATCCAGACTTACTAAAATTATTACCAGCAGATGCTAAGGTTATAGTCGAGGTAGGTTGTGGTGCTGGAGCATTAGGCGCACAGTACAAACAGATTAATCCCCACTGTCAATATATTGGGCTAGAACTAAATCCCACCGCAGCCGAGATTGCCACTACCAGACTAGACCGCGTTATTGTCGGCAATGCGGACGACCCCACGTTAGCCACAGGAATTGACCTTAATAGCGTTGATTGTCTTGTTTATGGCGATGTGCTGGAACATATGCAAGATCCTTGGGCTGTATTAAATCGTCATATTGCTTGGCTCAAACCAGAAGGGCAAATATTAGCTTGTATCCCCAACATCCAACATTGGAGTTTAATTGACAAAATATTGCGCGGTGTCTGGGAATACGAGGATGAAGGATTGTTAGACCGTACCCATTTACGCTTTTTTACCTTGAATAGTATTAAAAAGTGGTTTGCCGAAGCCGGGTTGCAAATTTATGAAATTCGGAGGCGGGGACACAAAGAGGAAAATTATCAGGCATTTCAACAAATTTTATCCCCAGTGGTTCAAGCATTAGGTCTTGATGCCGCCCAATTTGCCATCCAAACGGGGGCGTTGCAGTATGTAGTTAGGGCGTTGAAGTCACAACAACCACCCCGCAGACTATTAATTCAAACTATGATGATGGCTCCTGCTGCCTGTGACAGAGTGCGGGTATTAGAACCAGATCGTCTCAGTTTAACAATTCCTGGTATCCGCACTCTATCAACAGTAAAAACTGCTGATTTGGATATCTCCCAACCAGGAGAAGAAAAAGTATTTATTTGGCAACGCGGCCTGTTGCAAAATCCAGATGATCTTCCTAAAGTTCAAAAACTGCTGCAGCAGAACTATTTGATTGTGGCAGAAATGGACGATGACCCCATGCGCTGGCCTGCTTATGCAGATAATGAGTTTTTTACTTATAAAGCTTGTCACTGTATCCAAACTTCAACGGAGCCAATAGCAGAATTTTTGCGCCAAATTAATCCCAATGTTGTGGTTTTTCAAAATCAACTGGCTCATTTACCACCACCAAGGGAATACAAAACAGATGGTACTATCAGGCTGTTTTTTGGCGCAATCAATCGAGAAGAAGATTGGTCGGTAATTATGCCAGCCTTAAATCGGGTTTTAGCTGACTATCCAGAAACTGTTTCTGTACAAGTTATTTATGACCAGAAATTTTTTGATGCTTTAGCAACTTCACAAAAACAGTTAGAACCTTTCTGTGCTTACGAACGATATCAGGAATTAATGAAAGAGTGTGATATTGCTTTGCTTCCACTGAATTTTAACCGATTTAATAGTATGAAATCGGATCTAAAATTCATTGAGTGTGCTGGTCATGGTGTCACAGTTTTAGCGAGTCCTACTGTGTATGAAAACTCTATTATCGAAGGACAGACAGGTTTGATTTACCGTTCAGAATTAGAGTTTGAAACAAAACTACGGCAATTAATCAAGGATACGGTGTGGCAGCAGCAATTAGCCAAGAATGCTTACCAATGGGTCAAAGACCATCGTTTATTGTCTCAACATTATCGGCAGCGGCGCAATTGGTATCTGCAAATGTGCGAAGATTTACCCAGGTTAAATCAAGAGTTGGCAATACGAGTGCCGGAACTATTTAAGTAACTCACTCAGTTTTTAAGCTATGGGGTTTGACAACTTAAATGATTCTCTAACAAAGAGGCGATCGCTTCTGGATGAACTTTCTTGTATTGCTTTTTACCTAACATTAAAACACAATTAGGGGCGCTACTACAACGTTTTTGACAATCAGTATGTTCAATTATGACTTGATCAGATAAACCGCGATCGCCCAACGTTTTTTCTAACTCTGATAATAAACCCTTTCCACCTCGTTTCAAACAACCAGATTTTTGACATACCATAATCTTGGCTTTGGGTTGAAGAAGGGGATTTTTCAGAGGACAAAAACCAACGGATTGGATGTGATCAGCTTGGAGTTTTAGCTTATGGCTGTGGGGGTTTAATTTACTAATAGCATTAATGCGAATTTGTTCACCAGGTAATAAAGATGAACCGAGAGAACAACGTAAATTTTTAGGAATTTTGATTTTGATATTTCCTGAGCCAATTCCCAACTGTAAATGTTTACATTTACCTGTTTCCTTACCCACAAATCCTAAAAATTGTCCCTCAATATTTAATTCCGATAATGTCAGATATTTTTCACTCATTTTCAATAACTCAACCTTTGTAAAAGAAAATAATAAACCCCATTTTACTGGGGTAATATTGATAATTACCAGCAAGAAGGAAGAGGAAAAAAGAGATTTCTAACTTTTACCTTCTTGATATTTTCTCAGTTTTTAAGAAAGACGTTTAGCTTCCACAGTTAAAGGTAAACAGCTTTTATCTGGTATTTCACTAAATTCTAATTCCCAACCATTAGCTAAAGTCAAAATTTTACCTGTTTCACTATCTGTTTGTTTGACTACTTCTTCTTCTAAGTCTTTTTTAGCGACATAGACAACTAAAGTACCAGCATCATTCATTCGCAACATTACTCTCATGTTTTTCCTCAGCAGATTCTAGTTCTCTTTTTCGACAACCGATGATGTACCCTGTTTCCAAAAAATGTACAGCATAGATATAATAAGCTTGCAAAAATGTGCCGATACTGGATACATAACCCACATCACCAATTCTTGCTAAAACTTCCCCAATTTCTCGACCAGGAAAAGTTCCATCGTTTTTGATTAGTTTCTTAACTCGGACTTTTTGACCAATTTCAAAAATAGGTTGCGAGTTCAGTTCTATTTCATCACGTTGCATGGGAATACCTTTTTTCGCTGACTAAATTTAATAATTCTTCTGTAGTGAGACTACGTTTTTTGAGAATTGATTGTTGACGAACTATATCCAAAATAGCTTGGGTTTCTTGAGAATCAAGAAAGATTCCATGCTGTTCTAATAAGTTAGATAATGAATGGCGGCCAGAGTGTTTACCTATGACTAAACGCCGTTCCCAGCCCACATCTTCAGGGGAAAATGGTTCATAAGTAATGGGGTTTTGGAGTACACCATGAGCATGAATACCAGACTCATGAGCAAAGGTATTTTCACCCACAATTGCTTTCCAAGGTTGAACGTTAGCACCGGAAGCTCTAGCAACTAATTGAGATAGTTTTAACAAGTGTTGAGTTTTAATTTCTAAATCAACACCGTAGATACATTTGAGAGCCATAATTACTTCCTCTAGGGCTGCATTTCCGGCTCTTTCTCCTAATCCATTAACGGTGGTATTTACAGACATAGCACCAGCTTTGATTCCGGCTAAGGCGTTAGCAGTTGCTAGTCCAAAATCATTATGGGTGTGAATCTCAATAGGAATTGATAGGGTTGATACTAAACGCTGAACTTTTATGTGAGTGCTGAAGGGATCAAGTACCCCAACTGTATCACAAAAACGAAACCGTGACGCTCCCCATTCTTGGGATAAAAGAGCAACATCTTGGAGAAAATTTTCATCGGCTCTAGAAGAATCTTCGCCACCAACTGATACCCAAAGACCTTCATCTAATGCAAAGCTAATACAGTCTTTTAGTCTTTGTAAACTTACGCGCCATTGACCATGAAATTTAGCCGCAATTTGTACTCCAGATACAGGAATAGCAATATGTACTCGCTGCAATCCACAGGCTATAGAAGCTTTTATATCTGATAATACAGCGCGATTCCAACCTAATAATTTAGCGTTTAAATCTAAGTTACGAATGGCAACAATGGCGCGAATTTCTTCCTCTCCCATGGCGGGAATTCCTACTTCTAATTCATGGACACCAATGGTATCTAAGAATTGAGCGATCGCTACTTTTTCCTCTAAGTTAAAAGCAACACCTGCCGCTTGTTCTCCATCGCGTAATGTCGTATCATTAATCATGATTTGATACATTTTAACATCCCTCTAGCGGAGTTTTTTTGTAATATCCTTGTTCGCTACAATTCTGAGTAAGGTCTGAGTAAGGGTAGATGTGCAATAAATACTTGATTGAGCGAATAAATCATGAATCATGATTTACGATCCTTAATTATTACTCCAATATTTCCGTTGCATCTGTATGGTATGAAACCAAAAACTGGTATCACTTCTCAAATATTTTTGGTGGTATTATTTGTGGATTTTGTCAGCAGCCAATAACCCAGATAAACATTAACAAATCCTGTAAAAAATAACATACTCAAGCCAGCAATGAAGCTAGTAATCATAATTTTACCTCTGATGTTCACTGATAATTTTTCATCTACCTTCACTAAGAATGTTCTGCAAGCCAATCAAAAATTCTGTCTAATTGCTGTAAATCCACTAAACCATATTGCCAAAGCAGCATCGGTAAAGGACAATGATTAAATTCAGGGTGTCGCGTTGCTACTGCAATATCAGCGGTGGAAAGTGCTAGTTCTTTTTGTAGGAATTGCAATAACTTCTTATTACTACTATTAATCACCATAATTGGACATTGACAATCGAAATCAATATAAAGTACAAGTTATTCCCATAAGCAATGACTAATTATTTTAGTTTGAGCAAACTGGGTGAACCTAAGCTTAGGTGAATTATCTTGAATATGCAAGATAGTTTGTGAGCGAACAATGACTTAGGATTGATATGCTTTTGATTAGATATTCCCAAAATCATTAATAGTCATCATTCATACTGATCAAAACTCCACACCGTTACACAAACAATTCTCTAACCATGTCACTAATTGATGACGAGAAGCAAAAAATTGCATTAATGTACTACGAACTAGAATCGCTTCTTGAAGGTTATTCACTTGGATACGCAAAGACCCATCCGGGGGACAGGAACAAGAAATCATTAACTCTTGCAAACGGTGATAAATACACCATCTATCACCCAGAGGAATTTGCAAAATTTGTTCACCAATATTTAAAAAATTACAATTGTGTGGCATGAGTAATTCAAACTGGATAAAGTTGACTTGATTAATCATCTTGATGATGATTTGTGAGAATTTGTATTTGTTTTTCCAGTTGGTCAATCCGAGAAAGTAAAGAACGAATTACACCTGCTTCTAGATCGGGTAATTTGTCATGTTCTAAGGGTGAAATGTGGTTATTCGACTTACGAGAAATAATCCTTCCCGGAACGCCGACTACAGTGGCATCTGGAGGCACATCACTCAAGACAATTGAACCTGCACCAATACGAACGCGATCGCTAATTTGAATATTTCCTAATACTTTCGCACCGGCACCGACGACAACATTATCACCTAAAGTAGGATGACGTTTACCGCTTTCTTTACCAGTTCCTCCCAATGTTACACCCTGATAAATAAGAGCATAATCTCCGATAATCGCAGTTTCACCAATTACCACACCCATACCATGATCAATAAATACGCCTTTGCCAATTTTTGCCCCTGGGTGAATCTCAATTCCTGTCAAAAACCGTCCCCAATGGGAGATAAACCGAGGAATAAAACTCACTTTATGGAGGTGTAACCAATGGGCAAGACGATGTAAACAAAGGGCATGAAACCCAGGATAACAAAATATCACCTCTAACCAATTAGAAGCGGCTGGATCACGCTCAAAAATCATCCGAAAATCACTAATTAACGGTTCTAAAAATAGTCCAGAAGGTTCATGTTTTTTCAGCTTTGTATTGACATTTTCGGTTTTACTGATACTGTTTAAAGACTGGTGCATTGATACTGTGAGGTGAAAAGATCCTGTAGTGTTTTCATGCTTATATCAGATAACTTTCCAAGGGACAAAATTAGTAACGCAGATTAGATTTATTAAATTTATTACCTTTGTACTCAATGGGTTTAAACCCCTCTTTAACAGAACTTTACATTTTCTGTTGGGGTAGGGGTACTAGCTTTTTATGATAGGGGTACTGGTATTTTTGGTTGAGGGATACAGCATTTTTGTACTCAAAACAAATCCCTTAACCTGTAAGACTTTGCAGCTATTTAGGTAAGATATTTTCAGATATATTAAGTTGTACTCATTGCTTCAGAATCGTTGCTTTGATGACAGTAAATATAGTTTTTATGTATTACCTAATACTATTATTATTTTATAGGTTTGCGAGATCAAAGCTGGATTTCTTTATTCTCTTTTATGGTTTGTTAGCTGTAGCTGGGTATACAAAATTTCCAAGCATTATCAATAATGACCTCAGAATATTTAGGCGTTGCTAAATTCATACCGCTATTATGCAACGCCAATATTTACATCAACATACAGCAGTTACCGGTATTCACAAAGTACAGATATTAATGATAAAACTCTTGTGGTGCGGGCATCTTGCCCGCATAAGGTCTACCTCACTCAAGCTGAACTTGTTGTAAATCAACGACCCAAAAGATATTGCATTTTGATTTGAAGATCAGTATTTGAACCTGCTACCAAAACAGCCGCTTGATTAAATTTAGGTGGACCTGTCAGAATTGCTGGATTGTTAGAAAACCCAAAACCTTCTACGGGAATACCAAAAGAATTAGTATTCATCATACCATCTTCATTAGCATCATGAATTAAAGCAACGGCATAATTCCCTGGTTTTAAGTTCTTAAAACTCAGTTTTTGAGGATTTTCTGTGATCTTGATACATTCGGATTGTACAGCTTTTTCACTATCACTAGGAAATCCCTTACTTCCAGAAAAAAGACTAGCACAAATTTTTCCAGATTGGTTTTTTATGCCTGCCACATTAATCGTCAAATTACCATTAAAATTGGCACTCGCACTAGTTAAAAATAGGAAACTTCCCAAAATAGGAAGTAACACTATTAGTCCCTGACTTGATGCTTTCCGCAAGGCGATTTTTAACTGTTCTTTCATTAACTAATTTACCCTCCATTAAATAGAACTAATATTTTATAATATTTTATCCAGCCATCTTGTCAATGTAGATTTTACGATTCTGTAATAGCTACAAAAACATCACTTTTACAAGTATAACAGGAACTAAGAAGATATTAAAAATCATGGGGATTAAAGTCTGATGTGGTGACATAAAAATTACTTGACAAGTAGGCAAATGGTATTAATTTCACAAATATCAATTAAAAACACCGTTAAAAATTATTAAATACAGCAGTTCCCGGTATTCACAAAGTACAGATATTAATGATAAAACTCTTGTGGTGCGGGCTTCTTGCCCGCTAATGGTGTAACTCACTCAAGCTGAATTTGCTGTATCTTTGAGAATTAATCCCTTATGGTGCGGGCTTCTTGCCCGCTAATGGTGTAACTCACTCAAGCTGAATTTGCTGTATCTTTGAGAATTAATCCCTTATGGTGCGGGATTCTTGCCCGCTAATGGTGTAACTCACTCAAGCTGAATTTGCTGTATCTTTGAGAATTAATCCCTTGTGGTGCGGGCTTCTTGCCCGCATAAAGTGTACCTCACTCAAGCTGAATTTGCTGTATCTTTGAGAATTAATCTCTTGTGGTGCGGGCATCTTGCCCGCATAAAGTGTACCTCACTCAAGCTGAATTTGCTGTATCTTTGAGAATTAATCTCTTGTGGTGCGGGCATCTTGCCCGCATAAAGTGTACCTCACTCAAGCTGAATTTGCTGTATCTTTGAGAATTAATCTCTTGTGGTGCGGGCATCTTGCCCGCATAAAGTGTACCTCACTCAAGCTGAATTTGCTGTATCTTTGAGAATTAATCTCTTGTGGTGCGGGCATCTTGCCCGCATAAAGTGTACCTCACTTAAATTAAATGTGACTCATGCAGTGTGACGCACCAACCAGTAGATTTTTTATTGTGACACTTGCGTAAATCCTCTTGAATCTGGGAATTTTGAGAGCAGCAGAGACGTTATATAAAACGTCTCTACCTTCACTTAAATTACTACCAATTAGGTTAAAACCAGGATTTCCTGAACTAAAGCTGTGGTAAAGTTATTCAATCCGAAAGTCCCTGTGAAACCTGTCACTTCAATAATTGCATCCGTAGTGGCACTAAATCCTGCGGTAGCATCATTAATAGCGACAAAGGTACGGGTATTAGTACCCGTACCCAAAGTGAATTGAGCAGCAGAGTTAGCTGTAAACACAGTAGTAGTTAACCTAGCTGTAATACCTGCTGTATTAAGTGCTGTCACTGTTCCTGCATTAGAGAATCCGCTGCGGGCAGTGGAAACGACGAATAAATCAGCAGTAGCATTGAAGTCAGTAATCACATCAAAGTTACTGAAAACAGAATCGCTTAAAGTGCGGTAGTCAAAACGGTCTGTTCCTAACCCTCCAGTTAAGGTATCTTTTCCAACTCCTCCAGTTAGTCTATCATTCCCAGCACCTCCATTCAGGCTGTTATTAGCACCGTTACCTATGATGACGTTATTACCTGTGTTTCCAGTCCCGTTAATTGCTGCTGTTCCCGTTAAAGTCAGGTTTTCCACGTTAGCAGCCAAAATAGTGTAAGTAACACTAGATTGAATGGTATCTGTACCAGCGTTAGCCAGTTCTGTAATAGTATCAGTGGTGCTATCTACGATGTAAATATCATCGCCACTACCACCAATTAACGTATCTGTACCCGCACCACCATCAAGGGTGTTATTACCACCATTACCAGTAATCACGTTATTATCACCGTTACCAGTCCCGTTAATTGCTGCTGTTCCCGTTAATGTCAGGTTTTCCACGTTAGCAGCCGCAATAGTATAGGTGATACTAGATTGAATGGTATCTGTACCACCGTTGGCCTGTTCTGTAATAGTATCAGTGGTGCTATCTACGATGTAAATATCATCGCCACTACCACCAATTAACGTATCTGTACCCGCACCACCATCAAGGGTATTATTACCACCATTACCAGTAATAACGTTATTACCACCGTTACCAGTCCCGTTAATTGCTGCTGTTCCCGTTAATGTCAGGTTTTCCACGTTAGCAGCCGCAATAGTGTAAGTAACACTAGATTGAATGGTATCTGTACCCTCGTTGGCATTTTCGGTAATGGTATCTGTGGTACTATCTACAATGTAGATATCATCACCTAAACCACCAATTAAGGTATCTGTCCCCGCACCACCATCAAGAGTGTCATTACCAGCACCACCATTAAGGATGTTATTACCAGCGTTACCAGTAATCACGTTATTACCTGCGTTCCCAGTCCCGTTTGCTGCTGTTCCCGTTAATGTCAGGTTTTCCACGTTAGCAGCCGCAATAGTGTAAGTAACACTGGATTGAATGGTATCTGTACCTGCGTTGGCATTTTCGGTAATGGTATCTGTGGTACTATCTACAATGTAGATATCATTGCCACTACCACCAATTAACGTATCTGTACCTGCACCACCATCAAGGCTGTTATTACCACCATTACCAGTAATCACGTTATTACCTGCGTTTCCAGTGCCGTTAATTGCTGCTGTTCCCGTTAATGTCAGGTTTTCCACGTTAGCAGCCGCAATAGTGTAAGTAACACTAGATTGAATGGTATCTGTACCCTCGTTGGCATTTTCGGTAATGATGTCTGTGGTACTATCTACAATGTAGATATCATCACCTAAACCACCAATTAAGGTATCTGTCCCCGCACCACCATCAAGAGTGTCATTACCAGCACCACCATTAAGGATGTTATTACCAGCGTTACCAGTGATGACGTTATTAACAGCATTACCAGTACCGTTTGCTGCTGTTCCCGTTAATGTCAGGTTTTCCACGTTAGCAGCCGCAATAGTGTAAGTAACACTGGATTGAATGGTATCTGTACCTGCGTTGGCATTTTCGGTAATGGTATCTGTGGTACTATCTACAATGTAGATATCATTGCCACTACCACCAATTAACGTATCTGTACCTGCACCACCATCAAGGCTGTTATTACCACCATTACCAGTAATCACGTTATTACCTGCGTTTCCAGTGCCGTTAATTGCTGCTGTTCCCGTTAATGTCAGGTTTTCCAGGTTGGTAGCAATAGTCAAGGTGACACCGGATTGAATGGTATCTGTACCTGCGTTGGCCTGTTCTGTAATCGTGTCCGTGGTACTATCTACAATGTAGATATCATCACCTAAACCACCAATTAAGGTATCTCTACCCGCCCCACCATTAAGGGTATCATTACCATCCCCTCCATTCAGGCTGTTATTAGCACTGTTACCAGTGAGGACGTTATTACCTGCGTTTCCAGTGCCGTTAATTGCTGCTGTTCCCGTTAATGTCAGGTTTTCCAGGTTGGTAGCAATAGTCAATGTGACACTAGATTGAATGGTATCTGTACCTGCGTTGGCCTGTTCTGTAATCGTGTCCGTGGTACTATCTACAATGTAGATATCATCACCTAAACCACCAATTAAGGTATCTGTACCCGCACCACCATTAAGGGTATCATCTAAGTTGCCACCAATGAGATTATCTGCTTGGGTTGTACCAGTAATGTTAAATTTCTCGATGTTGCTATAGTTGACGGTATTACCTGCGGCAGAAATTGTCCCACTACCTGGGGAGGTAACGGTGGTGCTAATTCCGACGGTGGTAATGGCAGAATAATCAACTTTTAGGGTATCGGTTCCACTGCCGCCATAGAGATAATCATCTCCGTCTCCACCATTGAGGGTATCATTACCATCTTCACCGTAGAGTTCATCATTTCCTGCACCACCGTTGAGAATATCCTCACCTTCTCCACCAACTAGTTTATCATCGCCAGCGTTGCCCGTGAGGATATCATTACCTGCTCCTCCATAGATTTCATCGCCACCAGAACCACCAATGACGGTATCATTACCATTATTTGCGTAAACTTTGGTGTCGTTATAGTACCAATAGTTACCATCACCATAATAGTAATAACTATTGTCAGTGGCAGAAATATCAATGTTATCATTACCTGAACCTATTACTAGGTAAATTCTTTCGATTTCTTTGATCTCTTTTGTCGTCAACCCAT